>JAKSDN010001452.1 GCA_022360075.1 Kiloniellales bacterium
ACCGGCCAGGGCGGCCAGCATGGCGCCGATGCCGAACACCAGGGTGTAGAGCCAATTGATGTTGACGGCGAGCGCGCCGACCATCTCGCGGTTCGAGGCGCCGGCGCGGATCAGCATTCCCAGGCGCGTGCGGCTGGTCAGCAGATAGAGGAACAGGCCCACCAGCAAGCCGACCAGGATGATCGCCAGGCGATAGGCCGGGTAGGGCGCCCCGGGCAGGATCTCGACCGTGAAGGAGAGCCAGCGCGGGATGTCGAGGAAGAGGGCGCGCGGACCCCAAAGGATGCGGACCAGCTCGTTGAAGAACAGGATCATCCCGAAGGTCGCCAGCACCTGGTCCAGATGATTGCGCTGGTAGAGGCGGCGCAGGACGATGACCTCGACGACGATCCCGACCAGCGCCGTCGCCGGCAGCGCCACGACCAGGCCGAGCAGGAAGGAGCCGGTCAGGCGCGCCACGCTCGCCGCGATGAAGGCGCCGATCATGTAGAGCGAGCCATGGGCCAGGTTGACCAGGTCCATGATCCCCAGGACCAGGGTCAGGCCCGCGGCCAGCAGGAACAGCATCACCCCGAGCTGCACGCCATTGAGGAGCTGCTCGACTACCAGCAGCATGGCGCGGCCTCTGGGCTCATTTTGCGAGGAAGCGGGGAGAGGAGGCGGGGCTCCGCACGCGACCGCGGAGCCCCTGCCGTCAGCCTACATAGAGCACTCGGCCGCGTAGGCGTCCGCATGGCCCGTGAAGGCCTTCTCGAGGATCTCGTTGGTCAGCACGTCGCCATCCTTGACCACCCGCCGTACGTAGATGTCCTGGATCGGGTGATGGTTGGGTCCGAACTTGAACGGGCCGCGTACGGACTCGAAGTCCGCCGTCTTGAGTGCCGCGCGGAAGGCGTCGGCCTGGCTCATGTCGCCGCCCACCGCCTTGAGCGCCGAGCCGATCAGCCGGGCCGCGTCGTAGCCCTGGCTGGCGTAGAGCGAAGGCAGGCGGCCGTAAGCCTTCTGGAAGTCGGCGACGAAGGCCTTGTTGGCGGCGTTGTCGATGTCCCGGTTCCACTGCGAGGAGTTGACGATGCCGATCGCGGCGTCGCCGACCGCCGCGAGGATGGTCTGATCGAAGGAGAAGGCGGGGCCGAAGACCGGGATCTCATCCATCAGGCCGGCCTGGCTGTACTGCTTCAGGAAGCTGATGCCCATGCCGCCCGGCAGGAAGAAGAACACCGCATCGGGCTTGGCGTCGCGCAGCGTGGCGATCTCGGCCGCGTAGTCCTTCTGCCCGAGCTTGGTGTAGACCTCGCCCGCGAGCGCGCCGCCGTAGAAGCGCTTGAAGCCGGAAAGCGCGTCTTTACCGGCCGGGTAGTTCGGGGCCAGGATGTAGACGTTCTTGTAGCCCTGGTCCTTGACGTGCTTGCCGACCGCCTCGTGCAGGTTGTCGTTCTGCCAGGCGACGTTGAAGTAGTTCGGGTGGCAGCCCTTGCCCGCCAGCAGCGAAGGACCGGCGTTGGGGCTGACGTAGAACACGCCGGCCTTCGTGACCTTCGGCACGACGGCAATCGCCAGGTTGGACCAGACGATCCCGGTCATGATGTCGACCGCGTCGCGCTTGACCATGCGGTCGGAGATCTCCTTGGCCCTGTCGGGCTTACGGCCGTCGTCCTCGACCAGGAGCTCGACCGCATGGCCACCGAGCTTGCCGCCCTCCTGGTCGATCGCGAGCTGGAAGCCGTCGCGGATGTCGATGCCCAGCCCGCTGCCGCCGCCGGAAAGAGTCGTGATCATGCCGACTTTGACCGCGTCTGCGGCCTGGGCCACGGGGGCCGCGGCGGCGAGCAGCGCGCCGGCGCCCGCCAGCGCGAGGATGCGCCTGTTCATGGGGTCATTGCCTCCCTGTGCGTGTTTTCCCTGCGTTCACTAGGGTCTTCAAAGGTTGCGGGATCCTAGCGCAAGGCGAAGGACGGCGCCAAAGCGCAATTTGCTACAGCCGGTTTTGGTGGATGACCGCGCCGGCCAAGGCCGGCTTCCAATGACGCGGTGGAGCGGGCAGAGGCGATCGACTCAGGAAAAGGCCTTGTAGGCGACCATCGTGAAGGTGTCGGCGACGCCCGGCAGGGTTTGGATCTGCTCGGTGACGAAGCGGCCGATATCGTCGTCGTCGGCCAGGAAGCACTTGATCAGCAGGTCGTACTGGCCGGAGGTCGAGTGCACCTCGGAGACCTGCTCGACGCCCTGTACCGCCTCGTCGGCAACGCTATAGGCTTTGCCGAGCTCGCACTTGACCATGATGAAGAGCGTCTGCATGGCGCCATCCCTGTTGCGGCCCGCCGTCTCGGGGCGGGCGGCGCCATGATAACGGATTCACCGCCTGCGCCAACGGCCCATGCCAGGTGGCGGGTCAGGCGGCCTTTTGTTCCTGGTCTTGAGGCACCTCGACCGGCCGCAGGATGAAGGCCGGCGTGTGATCGCCGAAGGGCGACCCGGGAACCACGTGACCCGTGCCCGGCTTGGCTTCGCGCGCCGATTCGGCGCGGCGATCCCGCCCGCCCGCGCCGCGGGCCGCTTTGTCGCCGCGCGCAGTGCCGCGCTCGCCCCGCCGGGAACCCCGCGTTCGCGCGCGCGAGCCACGACCCGTGCGCGCTTCGCTTGGGGCCTCCGTCTCGTCCGCTTCCTCAGCGCCCGAAGCCACCGCTTCGGAGTCGGCCAGGTGAATGACGTCCATCGGCCGGTCGATCAGGCGGCGCACGGCCTCGAGGGACTTCCTCTCCTCGCCCAGCGCAAGGGTGATCGCCTTGCCCGAGCGGCCGGCGCGGCCCGTCCGGCCGATCCTGTGAATGTAGTCCTCGGCGTGGGTCGGCACATCGAAGTTGAAGACGTGGGAGACCGCCGGGATATCCAGGCCGCGCGCCGCGACGTCCGAACAGACCAGGATCTGCACTTCGCTCTTCTTGAAGCGGTCGAGGGTCGCCATGCGCATGGGCTGGGCCATGTCGCCGTGCAGCTCGGCCGCGGAGAAGCCGTGGCGCTGCAAGGAGCGGAAGAGGATGCCGACGTCGCGCTTGCGGTTGCAGAAGACCAGGGCGCTGCTCATGGCCTCCTGGCGCAGGAGGCTGCGCAGCGCGGCGCGCTTCTCCTTCGCCCGGCCGGCGACCCGGAGCAGCGACTGCTCGACGGTCTCGGCGGTCGAGGTCGGCGGGCTCACCGTCACTTCCTTGGGGTTCATGAGGAAGGAGTCGGCCAAGCGGCGGATCTCCGGCGGCATGGTCGCCGAGAAGAACAGGGTCTGGCGGATCTTCGACAGCAGCGAGACGATGCGCTCGACATCGGGGATGAAGCCCATGTCCAGCATGCGGTCGGCCTCGTCGATCACCAGCAGCTTGGTATCCACCATGATGACCTTGCCGCGGTCGAAGAGATCGAGCAGGCGTCCCGGCGTGGCGATCAGCACGTCGACGCCGCGGTCGAGCAGCTTCTCCTGCTCGGCCATCGAGCTGCCGCCGATCAGCAGGGCCGTCGTCAGCTTGTTGTACTTGCCGTAGCGCTCGAAGCTCTCCGCCACCTGATGAGCGAGTTCGCGGGTCGGCTCGAGGATCAGCGAGCGCGGCATCCGTGCCCGGCCGCGTCCGCTCGCCAGGATGTCGATCATCGGCAGGGTGAAAGAAGCGGTCTTGCCTGTCCCCGTCTGGGCGCAGCCGAGCACGTCGCGGCCCATGAGAACGTGGGGGATGGCTTTTTCTTGGATGGGTGTCGGCGTCGCGTAGCCGACATCACCAATGGCCTTTAGG
>JAKSDN010000844.1 GCA_022360075.1 Kiloniellales bacterium
CCAGGTCACCACGGCCGCCCCGATGAAGACCAGCCAGGCCATGGCGAAGATCAGGATCTCGTCGGCACCGTCGATCGAGCGGCGAAAGACGTAGCGTCCGATGGCATTGCCGACGTTCAACAACACCATCGCGATCAGCAGCAAGCCGAGCAGGCGCCGCACCCAGATCGCGGCGCGATCTCCGATGTCCTTGAGCGCGCGCAGCGTGCTCTCTGTCCGGCTCGGATCAGGCATGACACTGCGCTCCAAGCATGGAGCTGCCGACGTCACAGGGACAACATTCGCCAACGCCTTGGCCCGATTGGTCGGCTGCAGTTCGTCCGTGCGTCCTTCGAGACGCGCCCTGTCGGGCGCTCCTCAGGATGAGGAAGACCGAGGGTGGCATTAAGAACTGTCCTCATCCTGAGGAGCCCGCCTTAGCGGGCGTCTCGAAGGACGCACGATGGTCATCCAGCGCGCCCGACGTTGTGAGCCGAGGGATTGATTAAACGCCGAAATCACCCTCCCTTCAGCCGGCCAAGGTTGCCCCATCGCGCCCCGCCAATCATTATGTCGAGAGAGCAAGAAACGAGACGATCGATCCGCCAGCAGATCGTCCAGGGGGGCAACAGTCATGAGCCGGTCGTCATGAGCGAGACCGTCTTCACCTTCGGCACGGGGCCGGTCGACATCTATCCGGAGGTGCGCGAGGCCTTCACGCGCCCGGTCCGCTACGACGGCGATCCCGCCTTCCTCGCCTTCTACGAAGCGGTCAACGACAAGCTGACCCGCGCGCTGCAGACGACCACGCCCGCGGTCATCTTGCAGAGCGAGGCGATCCTCGGCATCGAGGCCGCCGCGGCCTCGCTGATCGCGGAGGACGACGTCGTGCTCAACCTCGCCTCGGGCATCTACGGCAAGGGCTTCGGCTATTGGGCGGCGCGCTACAACAAGGAGCTGCTCGAGATCGAGGTGCCCTACGACCGAGCGATCGATCCCGCCGCGGTCGCCGCCAAGCTCGAAGAGCGGCCGGACATCAAGGTGGTCTCGGTCGTCCATCACGAGACGCCGACCGGCACGATCAACCCGGTCGCCGAAATCGGCCGGATCGTGCGCGAGCGCGACGCGCTCTTGATCGTCGATGCCGTCTCCTCCTTCGGCGGCATGGACGTGCATCCCGAGGCGATCTGCGCCGACATCTTCGTCGCCGGGCCCGGCAAGTGCCTGGGCGGCGCGCCCGGCCTGACCTGTCTTTCGGTGAGCGAAAGAGCCTGGGCCAAGATCGAGGCGAACCCGGATGCTCCCTTCGCCTCGATGCTCTCGATCAAGGACTGGAAGGACGCCCATCGCGCCGACCGCGGCTTTCCCTTCACGCCCCTGGTCGCCGAGATCAACGCCCTCGACGCCACCCTGGACCGCTATTTCGACGAAGGGCCGGCGCAAGTCTGGGCCCGTCACGCGCGCACGGCGCGGGCCTGCCGGCGCGGCGCCGAGGCCATGGGCCTCACACTCTGGCCCTCGAGCGAGGCGGTCGCCGCCGACACCACGACCGCCATTCGCGTGCCCGACGGGCTCGACGGCGAGGCGCTGATCGCGCAGGCGCAGGCGCGCTACGGCGTCATGCTCTCCGGCGGCGTCGGCGAGCTGCAAGGCAAGCTGGTGCGCATCGGCCATATGGGCCCGACTGCGCACCCCATCTGCGTCATCCCGGCGCTCACCGCCCTCGGCGGCGCCTTCGGCGCGCTGGGGCACAAGCTCGACGTAGCGGCGGGCGTTGAGGCGGCGATGGCGGTGATTGATTCGGCGGCGGCCGAACCCGTTGCGTGAAGGAGTGCGGACGAAACTTTGGCATGGTCTCGCCGTCGCCGATGGTGGGCACCTCCCTTGCGCCTCGCGGCCTTTGTCGGTGTTCGAACCCGACCCTTGCCCCTCATGCTGAGCCTGTCGAAGCGTGAGGATAGCGCCATGTCGCAGCCGGACACGACCGGCGGAGCCATCCTCACCCTTCGACAAGCTCAGGATGAGGGGAGAGAATGCGTTCTCGTTTCCAGCCGTAGGCTTCACAAGCTTTCCAATGCCGAACGACAGCGCAAACACGAACAGGGAGACTGACGACCATGAAGCGATTCGAAGACCGGGTGGCCATCGTCACCGGGGCGGCGCGCGGGCTCGGGGCCGCGATCGCCAAGCGTCTGGGCAGCGAAGGGGCGACCGTCGCGGCGGTCGATGTCAACGAGGCCGGCGCGAAGGCCGTGGCCGCGGAGATCGGCAACGGCAGCTTCGGCAGCATCTGCGACATCGGCGATCCGGAGGCCGTGATCGGCCTGCATGAGGAGGTCAAGGAAAGGGGTGGCAAGCTCGACATCACGGTCAATGCGGCGGCCATCGTGCCCTTCGTGCCCTGGGCCGAGCTCACCTTCGAGGAGTGGCGCCGCGTCCTGCGGGTCAATCTCGACGGGCTCTACCTGATGTGCCGCGCCTCCTCCGACATGATGCGCCCCCATGGCTATGGCCGCATCGTCAACATCTGCTCGAACTCGATCTTTGCCGGCACGCCCAACATGGCCCACTACGTCGCCTCCAAGGGCGGCGTGCTGAGCTTCACCCGCGCGCTCGCGACCGAGCTCGGCGGCGACCAGATCACCGTCAACGCCGTCGCGCCCGGCCTGACCGACACCGAAGGCGTGCAGGAAACCCCGCACAAGGACGCCTTCGAGTTCGTCGAGATGCTGCAGGCCATCAAGGGCCGCGCGACGCCCGACGACATCGTCCCGGCCATCGCTTTCCTCGCCTCCGAGGAAGCCCATTGGATCACCGGCCAGTGCTACGTCGCCGACGCGGGCATGGTGCGCTGGTAAGGGCAAGGTACGCGGCTCTGC
>JAKSDN010000178.1 GCA_022360075.1 Kiloniellales bacterium
GCTGGTCTGGAGCACGACCCTGTTCATCAAGGAGGCCGAGAGCCCGGATCACGTCACCTGGCACCAGGACCTGACCTACTGGGGGCTCGACTCGACGCAAGAGGTCACGGCCTGGCTCGCGCTGTCGCCGGCCACGCGCGAGAGCGGCGCGATGCGCTTCATTCCCGGCTCGCACAGGCACGAGATCGTGGCGCACCGCGATACCTTCGACGATGCGAACCTGCTGACCCGCGGCCAGGAAATCGCCGTCGAGATCGACGAGGCGGAAGCCGTGGACGTGCTGCTGGAGCCGGGACAGATGTCGCTCCATCACGGCCGCCTGTTCCACGCCTCGCAGCCGAACCGCTCGCGCGACCGGCGCATCGGCCTGGCGATCCGCTACATCACGCCGGACATGCGCCAAGTGGTCGGCCAGCGCGACTTCGCCGTGCTGGTCCGCGGCGAGGATCGCTTCGGCCACTTCGAGCTGCTCGAGCCGCCCCGCGGCCTGCTCGATCCCGACGACCTCGAGCGTTTCAATCGCATCAACGAGATCGAGGCCGGCTACTTCTACGCCGGTGCCGCCGAGCGCGGCCGCCATCGGCCGGCGGCCGAGACCTGAGCCTCACTCCGCCGCTTCGAGGCCGATGAAACCGTCGGACTGGCGGGACCAGAAGCCGGCGTAGAGGCCGCGGCGGGCCAGCAGCTCGCCATGCTTGCCCTCCTCGACCACGCGGCCGCCATCCATGACGATGATCCGGTCCATGCGGGCGATCGTCGAGAGCCGGTGCGCGATGGCGATCACGCTGCGGCCGCGCATGAGCCGCTCGAGCGCGGCCTGCACCGCCGCCTCGGTCTCCGAATCCAGGGCGGCGGTCGCCTCGTCGAGGGCGAGGATCGGTGCGTCCTTGAGGATCGCGCGGGCGAGCGCGATGCGCTGGCGCTGACCGCCCGAAAGCTTGACGCCGCGCTCGCCGAGATGGGCGTCGTAGCCTTCGCGCCCCTGGTGGTCGCGCAGCGCGAGGATGAAGTCGTGGGCCGCCGCATCCTTGGCAGCCGCGACCGCGGCCTCGCGCCCCGCCTCCGGCCGGCCGTAGAGGATGTTGTCGAGGGCCGAGCGATTGAACATCGCCGTGTCCTGCGTGACCATCGCGATCTGGCGGCGCAGATGGTCCTGCGCGATCTCCCGTACGTCGATGCCGTCCAAGGTGATGCGCCCGCCTTCGACGTCGTAGAGCCGCAGCAGCAGGGAAAGCGCGGTCGACTTGCCCGCGCCCGAGCGACCGACCAGGGCCACCTTCTCTCCCGGCCGCAGGGCCAGCGAGAAGCCGTCGAGCCCGCCGCCGCGGCCGCCCCGGCCATAGCGGAAAACCACCGACTCGTAAGCGATCGCCCCGAAGGCGCGCTCGGGCGTTGCCGCGTCCGGCGCATCGACGATCTCCGGCGGCGGCGAGAGCGTGCGCATGCCATCTTCCACGGTGCCGAGATTGGCGAAGACGCCCATGGCGGTGAAGGAGATCCAGCCGCTCATCTGGCTGATGCGCATGGCCAGGAAGCCGGCCATGGCGATGAGGCCAGGCCCGGCCTGGCCGTCGGACCAGAGCCACAGCCCAGTCCCGACCAGCAGGACCGGCAGGAGCCCGGACAGCACCGCCAGCAGGCCGCGGAAGGTCTGCACGGTCCGGCCGAAGCCGAGCGCCGCCTCGCGGAAAATGCCGAGGGCGCCGCGTGCGGCTTCCTCCTCGCGGCCGGCGTGGGCGAAGAGCTTGACCGTGGCCATGTGCGACAGGCTGTCGACGAGCTGCCCCGACAGCCCGGCCCGCGCCTCCGCCCGGCGCCGCGAGCGCAGCCGGATGCGCGGCAGGAAGAAGGCGACCAGCGCGATGTAGGCGGCGAGCCAGAGCGCCAGCAGCGCGGCCAGGCGCGGATCGGCCCCGGCCAGCGCAATGATGGCGCCCAAGGCCGCGGCGACGGCGAAGCTGATCGAGTTCACCAGCTCGAGCACCAGATCCGTCAGCGAGCTCGAGGTCTGCATCTGCTTTTGCGCCAAGCGGCCGCTGAAGTCGTCCTCGAAGAAGCGCAGGCTCTGGCCCAGCGTGTGGCGATGCAGGCGCCAGACGCCGAGATGGAACAGCCCGGGCCCCAGGCTGCGGCTGACCAGCGCGCTGGAGAGAATCATCAGCCCGGGCCGGGCCAGCACAAAGAAGCCGGCGGCCAGCACGAGCGTCGGGCCGTGGGTCTCGAAGAAGACCGCCGGACCGGCGGCGACCCCGTCCACGATCCAGCCGATCAGCCAGGCGGCGACCGCCTCCGAGAGCCCGACCAGCACCGACAGCGCGGCGAGCAGGACCACCACCGGCCAGGCCCCGGCAAAGAGCCAGCGCATGAAGCCGGACAGCGAGGCCGGCGGTTGGCTCGCGGCCGGCGCATAGGGGTCGAACAGACCTTCGGTCCAGCGCATCGCGCCAAAACCTCCTCGGCGCTCCGCGCCGTCGTTTCCTGTCTGAAGGGCCAAATCGTCGCCGGGCCCATCCTATAGCAGATAGTTCGGAGTCGCGGGATTTCCCCCACGCCTGCTGCCGTCGTCCTGACAGTAAGGTCACCGCGCCGGCGTTTTGGCTGGACCGGGCGCGGCGGAAGACGGGCTTTTCGGCGCTCCGCGCCAGCCCCCCACCCGGCGCTCCGCGCCGACCTCCCCCTCAAGGGGGAGGGTTAGGGTGGGGGGCGTCCGCGAAGCGGACAAAGGCAAGCGCGGGACCGAATCGACGAGCACAAAAAATGCGCTAACCGCTCGTCTCGACCGGCCGTTCCTCATCCACCGGCACGCCCTGCTCGAGATAATGCCGGATCAACGCCACGGCATCCGGCTCGTCCCACTCCGCCGGGCCCTCCAAGCCGCCGACGAGCCGGCCCTGGCGGTCGATCAGCATGGTCGTCGGCAGGCCGCGCACGGCGAACTCGCGGGCGAACTTGCCCTTGGGGTCGAGGAAGATACCGAGGTGGGCGAGCTTCTGCTCCGCGAAGAAGGGCTCGACCTGTTTAAGCCCGCCGCGGTCCTGGGAGACCGCAACGACCAAGAGGCCGTCCTCCGCGAGCGCGGCTTGGACCCGGTCGAGCGAGGGCATCTCGCGCACGCAGGGCCCGCACCAGGTGGCCCAGAAGTTGAGCAGCACGACCCGGCCCGCGAAGGCGGCGAGCGTGACGGTCTCGCCGTCGGCCACGATCAAAGGGGCCTGCGGCGCTGGCACGGGCTCTTCCAAAAGGGTAAAGTTGTCGGCGAAGATGCCCCGAAGCGGCGGTCCTTCCCCGCCCGTCGAGGCTGTTGACCAGCTTGCGGCAACGACCCAGCTAGCGGCAACGACCAGGACGGCGAAGAAGGCGGCGGCGCGGGCGTTTTTTTTGAGCATGGCGGATCGGCTACCCACGGATTGACGGGTCAGTGTCTGAGATGAGCGCGCCGCGGAGAACCAGCGCCGGAGCGAGCGAGACGGCTTCCCCGAAGCCGGCCGCGGCCGAGCGCGCCAACCTCATGTGGGGCGGGCGCTTTGCCGTCGGCCCGGACGAGGTGATGCAGCGCATCAACGCCTCCATCGATTTCGATCGCCGGCTCTACGCCCAGGATATCGCCGGCTCCCAGGCGCACTGCCGGATGCTGGTCCAGCAGGGCATCGTCTCGGAACAAGATGGGCAAGCCATCCTACAGGGTCTAGACACGATTCTGCGAGAGATCGAGGCCGGCGACTTCGCCTTCGAGGCCGCGCTCGAGGACATTCACATGAACATCGAGGCGCGGCTGCGCGCCCTGATCGGCGAGCCCGCCGGCCGGCTGCACACCGCGCGCTCGCGCAACGACCAGGTGGCGACCGACTTCCGGCTCTGGACCCGCGCGGCGATCGACGGCCTGGAGCGGCAACTCGCCGACCTGCAGGCCGCGCTGCTCGATCTCGCCGAGGCCGAGGCGGCGACGGTGATGCCGGGCTACACCCATTTGCAGGCGGCCCAACCGGTCACCCTGGGCCACCACCTGCTCGCCTATGTCGAGATGCTGGGCCGCGACCGCGGGCGCTTCGCCGACTGCCGCCGGCGGCTCAATGAATCGCCGCTGGGCGCGGCGGCGCTCGCCGGCACCTCCTTTCCGATCGATCGCGCGATGACCGCCGAGGCGCTCGGCTTCGAGCGGCCCATGGCCAACTCGATCGACGCGGTCTCGGACCGCGACTTCGCCCTGGAGTTCCTCGCCGCCGGCGCGATCCTGGCCACGCACCTCTCGCGCCTGGCCGAGGAAATCGTGCTCTGGTGCTCGGCCGGCTTCGATTTCATCAGCCTGTCGGATGCCTACACCACGGGCAGCTCGATCATGCCGCAGAAGCGCAACCCCGACGCCGCCGAGCTGCTGCGCGGCAAGGCCGGGCGGGTGATCGGCGCGCTCAACGCCCTGCTGATCGTGCTCAAGGGCCTGCCGCTGACCTACGGCAAGGACATGCAGGAGGACAAGGAGCCGGTGTTCGACGCCGCCGACAGCCTCGCCCTGTGTCTCGCCGCGGCGATCGGCATGGTGCGCGATATGCGTCCCCGCCGCGAGCGCCTGCGCGCA
Organism: Kiloniellales bacterium; assembly: GCA_022360075.1. The sequence goes on from JAKSDN010000178.1 coordinate 4,574, forward strand.
GCCACCCAGGCTGGCTTCATCACGGCCACCGACCTGGCCGACTGGCTGGTGCGCCGCCTCGGCTTGCCGTTCCGCGAGGCCCACCACGTCACCGGCGAGATCGTCAGGCAGGCCGAGAATGCGGGCTGCGGACTCGCTGAGCTGCCGCTCGAGTCCCTACAGGCGATCGAGCCGCGGATCACCGCGGAGGTCTTCGAGGTGCTGTCGGTGGAGCAGGCCGTCGAGAGCCGGGACAGCTTCGGCGGCACGGCACCGGCGCGGGTCAGGGCGGCGGTCGCGGCCGCGCGGGAGCGCTTTCTGTGAGCGCGCCCGGCCAGACATCCGCCGGCCGCAGGCAGCGCCGCAAGACGGCGCCCCTGCTGATCGGCGCGTCGCTGCTGCTCGCCACGCTCGGCGCCTGCGGTAAGACCGGGGCCCCGGAGCCGCCCGAGGAGTTCAAGAGCGAGTACAACTACCCCCGGACCTATCCCGCCCCGCTGCCCGGCAGCGGCCCAGGCGATGTCCCGAGCGAGGAGGAAAGTGCCGCGGAGGCCGGGATTCTCGGCCCCGGGCACGGGCGGCTCACGCCCTTCCCGGTGCCCTCGGGCGTGACCACGACACGAACCTACGGGACGCTTTCCGAATGACGCCGGGATTCGACTACCGCGACGGAGTGCTCCACGCCGAGGCGGTCTCGCTGCAAAGCCTGGCCGAGGCGGTCGGGACTCCCTTCTACTGCTATGCCTTGGGCGCGGTCGAAGCTGCCTATCGCGACTTCGAATCGGCGCTGGACGGCCTGGCGCCGACGATCTGCTACGCGCTCAAGGCCAACTCCAACCTGGCCGTCGTGCGCAGCCTCGCCCGTCTGGGCGCGGGCGCGGACGTGGTCTCCGAGGGCGAGCTGCGGGTCGCGCTGGCCGCCGGCGTGCCGGCCGAGCGGATCGTCTTCGCGGGGGTCGGCAAGACAGCAGAGGAGATGGCCTTCGCGCTCGATGCCGGCATCATGCAGTTCAACGTCGAGTCCCGGCCCGAGCTCGAGCTTCTGAGCCAGGTCGCCTTGGCCCGCGGCACGACGGCGCCCGTCGCCCTGCGCATCAACCCCGACGTCGACGCCCTGACCCACGCCAAGATCTCGACCGGCAAGGCCGAGAACAAGTTCGGCATCGATTTCGCCCATGCCCGCGAGGCCGTCGAGACGGCACGCGCGATGCCCGGCATCTCGCTCGAGGGGCTGGCCATTCACATCGGCTCCCAGGTCACCGATCTGGAACCCTTCCGGGCGGCGTTCGGCCGGGTCGCGGGCCTGCATCGCGACCTGCGCGCCGAGGGCGTGGCGCTGCGCCGGCTCGACCTCGGCGGCGGTCTGGGCATCGCCTACCAGGCGGAGGCCTCGCCGGACTTCGAGGCCTATGCCGCCATCGTCCGCGAGGCCACCGCCGGCATGGACTGCCAGCTCATCTTCGAGCCGGGCCGCTCCATGGTCGGTCAGGCGGGTGTCCTGGTGACCAAAGTGCTCTATATCAAGCACGGTATCGAGCGGCGCTTCGTGATTCTCGATGCGGCCATGAACGATTTGATCAGACCGACGCTCTACGATGCCTGGCACGACATCGTGCCGCTCGCCGAGCCGGCGGCGGAGACCGAGTTCGAGCCGTTCGACGTGGTCGGGCCGATCTGCGAAAGCGCGGATACCTTCGCCAGGCAACGCCCGCTGCCGCCGCTGGAGCCCGGTGCGCTGATCGCGATTTGTTCAACGGGGGCCTATAGCGCCGTCATGGCATCGAGCTATAATTCCAGACGACCGGCGCCGGAGGTCGTGGTGCGCGGCGATCAGCAGGCCGTCGTCAGGCCCCGGATCGATTACGAGGCGTTGATCGCCCGCGATCGATTGCCCACATGGTTGGAAGAGCGGACCGAAGCCCCGGCCGCCGAAGTCTCCCGGGGCGCCGCTTGAGTCGAGGAAGGACCAGGAGCGATCCGAAACAAGCGCGAGGCTAGACGCGAAAACGCGAGCGCCCTGTCGCAGGTCGGCCTGTCGATCGGTCTGGCCCGCGGCGCGCTGTTCCTCGAGCGCCTGCTGCCCGCGGTCTGGGCGGCACTGTGTCTTCTGTGTCTCTTCCTCGCCCTCGCCTTGTTCGACGTCTTGCCGCTCTTGCCGGGCTGGCTGCACGCCGGCCTGCTGCTCGGCTTTGCCGCCGCGTTGGTCGCCGTGGCCTGGCGCGGCGCGAGCGCCCTGAGCTGGCCGAGCCTGGAGCAGGCCGCCCGGCGGCTGGAGCGCGACAGCGGCGTGCCCCATCGGCCGCTGACCGCGCTCGACGACCGGCTGACCGGCGGGGCCCAGGACCGCGCCTCGATCGAGCTCTGGCAGGAGCATCGCCGCCGGCTGCTGGCGCGGATCTCGGCCCTGAAGCCGGGGCCGCCGCAAGCGGTCATGGCCAAGGCCGACCCCTTGGGCCTGCGCGTCGCCGCGCTGCTGCTGCTTTTCGTGGGCATCGTCGTCGGCCATGCGGATTGGGACGCAAGGCTCGCCGCGGCCCTGAGCCCGCGCCTGCAAGTGCAAGCCGCGATCCAGCCGCCCAGTCTCGATGCCTGGGTCAATCCGCCGGCCTACACCGGCCTGCCGCCGCGATTCCTGGGAGACGAGACGCAGGGCGGCACGGCCATCGAGGTGCCGGTCGGCAGCATCTTCCTGGCCCAGGTTCAAGGAGGCGGGCGGCCGCCAAGCCTGCGCCTGGGCGAGACTCAAACACCTTTCGAGGCGATCACGCCGGACGCCTACAAGATCAGCCAGGAAATCACGACGGGCGACCTCTTGGCGGTCCGTCAAGGCGAGACGACGCTGGCGCAGTGGGCCTTGGAAGTCATTCCCGACAACGCGCCGAGCATCGAGTTCCTGTCCCCACCGGGCCGTACCGAGCGCGCCATCCTGCGGCTCGAGTACGGCGCGTCGGACGACTACGGCCTGACGGCCGTGAGCGCGCAGATCGCCAGGGTCGACGATCCCGAGGCCGCGCCGATCGAGCTCACCCTGCCCCTTCCCGGCAGCGATGTGCGCACGGCCGAGAACGCCAGCTACCACGACCTGACGCCGCATCCCTGGGCCGGCATCGCGGTCGAGATCAAGCTGATCGCCCGCGACGCGATCGAGCAGATCGGCGAAAGCGAGGCGGTACGCACGGTGCTGCCGGAGCGGATCTTCAATCACCCCGTCGCCCGCGCCCTCGTCGAGCTGCGCAAGCAGCTCACGCTCGCCCCGAAAGAGCGCCTGCCCATCGTTCGCGGGCTCGCCGAGATCTATCGCCACCCCGATCACTTCTTCCATGACCTGGTCGTGGCGCTGGCGCTTCAGTCGGCCGAGCGGCGCCTCATCCATGACCGCCGCGAGCAGGCGATCGCCGAGGTCCAGCAGTTGCTCTGGGATACCGCGCTGCGCATCGAGGAGGGCGAGCTGGCGATCGCCGAGCGCGACCTGCGCGAGATCCAGCAGAAGCTGCTCGACGCGCTCGCGGAGGGTGCCTCGGACGAGGAGATCCAGCGGCTGATGGACGAGCTCGAGGCGGCGCTCGACCGCTTCCTCGAGGCGCTGGCCGAGCGCATGCGCGAGCAGCTCGCGCGCGGCGACGAGCCCCAGCCCTTGCCGCCGGACGCACAAATGCTGGAAAGCAGCCAGCTTCAGGAGCTGCTCGATCAGGCCCGGCAACTGGCGGAAAGCGGCGCCCGCGACGCCGCCCGCGAGTTACTGTCACGGCTCCAGGACATCCTGGAAAACCTGCAGGCCAATCCGATGGCGCAGATGATGAACCAGGACGCCCAGAACGCCTGGCAAAGCATGCGCGATCTCGAGCGCATGATGCAGCAGCAGCAGGAGCTGCTGGACCGCAGCTACCGTCGCGCCCAGCAGGGCGACCGCCGCGGCCAGCGCCAGCAGGGCGAGTCCCAGCAAGGCGAAGGCCAGCCGCGGCAAGGCCAGCGCGGCGAGGGCGAGAACGCCGCCGACGCCCGAATGCAGGAGCAGCTTCGCCGTGAGCTGGGCGAGATGATGCGGCGCCTCGGCGAGGCCCTGGGCGACATCCCGCGGCCGCTCGGCCGGGCCGAGCAGGCCATGCGCGATGCCCGCGACGCGCTCGGACGCAATCAGCCCGGCGAGGCGATCGACCCGCAGACCCGTGCGCTCGACCAGCTCCAGCAAGGCATGGAATCGGCGGCCCAGGCGCTCATGGAGCAGCTCGGCCCGGCGCAGGGCCAAGGCCAGGGAACGGTCGGCATGCAGCCCGGCCAGGGCCGCGATCCCCTGGGACGCCAGAGCGGCAACAACGGCCTGGAGGCGCTGGAAGGCGTGGAGATCCCGGACCGGATGGAGCTGCGCCGCGCCCGCGAGATCCTCGACGAGCTGCGCCGCCGCCGCGGCGAGCGTCACCGCCCGCCCTTCGAGCTCGACTACATCGACAGGCTGCTGCAGCAGTTCTGAGCGAGGGGAGAGACCCCGGCCACTTCAGTGGTCGTAGCGGGCGGAAATCGCGCCCATCGTCAGCGCGTCCTCGGCGGCCTCGCAGATCTCCTTGAGGCTGAACGGCTTGGTGACGACCTGGCAGATCAGCTCTTCCAGATTGTGCGCCCTCTGGCGCTCGGCGGAGTAGCCGGTCATCAGGAGCACGGGCAGGCTCGGATGATCGCGCGCGACTTTCAGCGCGAGCCCGATGCCGTCGAGCCCGGGCATGACGATGTCCGTGATCAGAAGGTCGAAGGCATCCTCGTCCAGCACCTCGAGGGCCTGGACGCCGTCGTCGACGGTCGTCACATCGTGGCCGCGATGCACCAAGGCCCGCGACACGAAGGACTGCACCGCAACGTCGTCCTCGGCGATGAGAATTCGCGCCATCGTCCCACCTGGCCCTCGTTGCTGCGGCATCCCTTCTTCCGAGAGGCAGCGAAGTGATAGCTTCGGCGACCACCACCGCGTCCGGATCGCCGTCGCCGCTCTCCTATTCCGCCTCTATCGACGTCAGTCATAGAGGCCGGCGGAGTGACGTAAGCTTAAGAAGTTAGGCTTAACGATCCGTTAAGCGAGCCTAACGGCGGAAAGGCTCTCAGGGCGCCCGCTCGACGAACATGAGGTTGAGGTCGCCCTCGCTCGGGGGATCCTGCGTCGAAGTTTGGAAGGTGGTGCTGCCGCCGGGCGGCAGATCCGCGCCTTCCGGCGCGAAAGTCCAATTGGCGACCTCGACGCCTTCGCCGTCGGTCAGGATCGCCCGCAGCGCCGGCACCGGCCGGGACGAGTCGGAGACGTTCACGACCGCCCCTTCGATCAGCAGCGTGAGCTGGCCGTCGACCAGGCGCTTGACCGAAGTCACGTCGCGCAGGTCCAGGCCTTCGCCGATCTTGGGCTCGGCCGTCGCGTCCAGGCCGACCAGCGCGTAGAGCTTGGCCGCCTCCGGCACCTGGGCGACGATCTGCTCGCGGCCGAACCAGGCTCCGGCGGCCAGGGCGCCCACCAGCAGGGCCAGGGCGGCCCAGCCGGCCGCCAAGGGCGGCAGCCGCCGCTTGGGCTCCGGCTTGCTCGTCTTGGAGGAGCGCCGACGGGCAAGATCGAATTCCTGCAAGGGCTTGATGGGGGCCGACTCGCCTTCCTGAGCCGGCGGCTTCTCCCGCCAGCTATGGCCGCAGCTACCGCAGCGGACCTGCCGCCCCTGCTCTCCCATGAGGGCCGGGTCGATCAGGAATCGCGTACCGCAAGAAGGACAATTCAGGATCATGGGGCGACGATGCAGACCGTCCCTGAATTTTGCGTTTATAGGATCGGCGCCGACCCAAGGCAAGCCGAGGCCGGCGCTTTACGAGCTTGACTCCCCTGTGCCATTCTCGCGGCACGAGCGCGCGATGGAGTCGAATTTCGGTGCATGGAGTCTACCGGGATTCGCGGGCCGATTCCCACTACTGTCGATTCCCCGGTGTTCCGAATCCACAGGTCATTGCTATGACTCTCCGAGTCGGAACACCGAACAGTCGCTAGGCAGAGGATAGCCAGGGCCGTGGTCCGCTTCGAGGATGTGGCGATGCGTTACGGTGCAGGCCCCTACATCCTGCGCGGAGCCTCCTTCCAGCTCGAGCCCGGGTCCTTCCACTTCGTCACCGGGCCGAGCGGCGCCGGCAAGTCGTCGTTGCTCAAGCTCATGTACCTGGCCCATCGCCCGAGCGAAGGCCACGTCAGCTTGTTCGGCCGCGACGTCCGCGAGCTCTCGCGCCGCGAGGAGGCACTGCTGCGCCGGCGCATCGGCGTGGTATTCCAGGACTTCCGGCTGCTCGACCACCTCTCGGCCCTGGAAAACGTCGCCTTGCCGCTGCGCGTGGCCGGCCATCCGGAAGGCAAGGTGATCAGCCACGTCACCGAGCTTCTGTCCTGGGTCGGCCTCGCCGATCATCTGGATGCCCAGCCGCCGACCCTCTCCGGCGGCCAGCAGCAGCGCGTCGCGATCGCCCGCGCGGTCATCGCCCGGCCGAGCCTGCTGATCGCCGACGAGCCGACCGGCAACGTCGACGACCGGATCGCCATGCGCCTGATGTACCTCTTCGAGGAGCTGAACAAGCTGGGCACGACCGTCGTCATCGCCACCCACAACGAGCACCTGATTCGATACCTGAAGCACCCGGTGCTGGAGCTCCTGGACGGCACGGTCGTGGTGCCGGGGGAAGAAGGCTTTCGCGACGAGGCCGCCGAGCAGGCCAAGAGCCTATCCCCAAGGGCACCCCAGGGGAGCGCGGCCTGATGTTCATGAAGATGAAGGACCTGCCTCTCGAGCGCGACGGCTCGACCCGGTTTCTGCCGTGGCTGGTCGGCTTCATGGTCTATCTCGCCGCTTTGGCACTGACGGCCGGGATCGCCATGCAGAAGCTGGTCCTGCGCTGGGACCAGGGACTCGCCGGCCGGCTGACCGTGCAGCTCCCCCCGCCGGACTCGGCGAGCCCGGGCGCGGAGGGCCGGGAAGTCGAGGCCCGCCTCGCCGAGGTCATCACTCTCTTGCAGAACACGCCCGGCGTCACGGATGCCGAGGCGCTCGATCGCGACGAGATCGCCGAGCTGCTCGAGCCCTGGCTGGGCGACGGCGTCCACGACCAGGACCTGCCGCTGCCCACGCTGGTCAGCGTCACCCTCGACCCCGAGGCCGCGCCCGACCTGGGCGCGTTGTCGGCAAGGCTCACCCGCGTCGTGCCGGGCGCCGTCATCGACGATCACCAGCGCTGGCTCGGCAATCTCCTGGACTTCGCCCACACGATCGAGACGCTGGCGATCCTCATCGTCATCGCTGTCGGCGGCACGGCCGTCATCACCGTGGTCTTCGTGACCCGGGCCGGCCTTTCGATCCATCGCCGGGTCATCGATCTGCTGCACCTGATCGGCGCCCAGGACTCCTACATCGCGCGTCAGTTCCAGGGCCATGCGCTGCGCCTCGGGCTGCAGGGCGGCTCGATCGGCCTGGTCTTGGCGCTGGCGACGATCTTGCTGATCGGCCATCTGGTCGAGCGCAGCCAGGCCGCCCTCCTGCCGGATCTCTCGCTGTCCCTGGCGGAGTGGCTGCTGCTGGCGCTGCTGCCCTTGGCGACCGCGCTGGTCGCCATGGTCACCGCGCGGATCACGGTGCTGCGCAATCTCTCGCGCCTGCCCTGAAACGGCGACCCGGCGACGATGGCACGGGTACTGGAATCGGCCTTGCGACATCGGCACCGCGTCGTGCTGCTGCGCCTGCTGGCCGCCATCGGTCTGCTGGCCGCGGTCTGGACCGCCGGTCTGATCTGGTTCGCCAACTCCCTGCCGGAAAGCGTCAGCGAGCCACGGCGGCAGACCGATGCCATCGTCGTGCTGACCGGCGGCAGCGGCCGTCTGCATCGCGGCTTCGAGCTGCTGGAAGCCAAGCTCGCCCGCAAGCTCTTCGTCTCCGGCGTCTATCGCGGGGTCGAGGTCAAGGAGCTGCTGGGCTTCTTCCAAGGCGCGCCGGAGGAGCTCGTCTGCTGCGTCGAGCTCGGCTACGAGGCCGACGACACGCGCGGCAATGCGCGCGAGACGGCGCAGTGGATGCGAGAGCAGGGCTTCGGCTCGCTGCGCCTGGTGACCGCGAGCTACCACATGCCGCGCAGCCTGATCGAGTTCACGCAGGCGATGCCGCAGATCGAGATCGTGCCGCATCCGACTCTAAGCGCCAACTTCCGCCAAAGCGACTGGTGGCTCTGGCCGGGCAGCAGCGGCCTCTTGGCCACCGAGTACAGCAAGTATCTCATCGCGCTGGTCCGCAGCGGCCTGCCCCCCAACACCCTTTGAGGCCGCCATGGCGACGGCGCTACGCTCCCTGATCTTCAATCTGCTGTTCTACATCTGGGGCACCTTCATGCATGTGCTCGGCCTGCCGCTCTTGCTGCTGCCGCGCCGGGCGACCGAGCGGGTCGGCACCTTCTGGGTCAGAACCAACCTCTGGCTGCTGCGCACGATCTGCGGCCTCAAGCACCAGATCCGGGGGCGCGAAAACCTGCCCGAGGGGCCCTACATCCTGGCCGCCAAGCACCAATCGGCCTGGGACACGCTGATCTTCACGACCTTCCTCCCGGACCCGACCTACGTGCTCAAGCGCGAGCTCATCTGGTTTCCGCTGTTCGGTCTCTACATCGCCAAGATCGGCGTCGTGCCGGTCGACCGCAGCGGCGGCGCGAAGGCCCTTCGGCTCATGGTCAAGGCCGCCCAGAAGTTCGCCCGCCAGGGCCGCCCCATCGTGATCTTCCCCGAAGGCACGCGCACGGCGCCCGGGGCCCACCGCCCCTACCAGCCGGGCGTCGCCGCGCTCTACCGGCAGCTCGACCTGCCGGTCGTGCCGGTCGCGCTCAACTCCGGTCTGTTCTGGCGCCGCCGCGAGTTCCTGCGCCGGCCGGGCACGATCACGCTGGAGATCCTGCCCGCCATCCCGCCAGGACTGACGCGCAAGGCCTTCCTCGAGACCCTGGAAGACCGCATCGAGACGGCGAGCCGGCGGTTGGCGAACGGGCCGGCAAGCGCGGGCGATGCCGCCCCTCAAGTTGCCATCGGCAAGCCCTAGAGCCGCCCACCCCAGACAAGAACAAAAAACGAACATGTCTTGACCGCGCAGGCGCCCCTTTCTACCGTGCGCGCTTCGGCCGAGCCTCACGCTGGCGCCCCGTCCCCGATCGGTGCGCCGCAAGCAGCGAGCCAGACGGATGCCAGCCCTGTCCGCCGCCGCCCAGCAGATCTGGGACATGAAGTACCGGCTCAAGTCGAACGACGGCGAGCCGGTCGACGAGAGCATCGAGGAAACCTGGCGGCGCGTCGCACGCGCGCTGGCCCGGCCCGAGACGGAGCCCGAGGCCTGGGTCGGTCGCTTCGAGGAGGCCCTGCACGATTTCCGCTTCATGCCCGCGGGCCGCATTTTGGCGGGCGCCGGGACCGGCCGGCGGGTCACCCTCTTCAACTGCTTCGTGATGGGCAACATCCCCGACGACATGGCGGGGATCTTCACTCATCTCAAGGAAGCCGCGCTCACCCTGCAGCAGGGCGGCGGCATCGGCTACGACTTCTCGACGCTGCGCCCGCGCGGCGCCGAGGTCAGGGGCGTGGGCGCCGACGCCTCCGGCCCGCTCAGCTTCATGGACGTCTGGGACGCCATGTGCCGGACGATCATGAGCGCCGGCTCGCGGCGCGGCGCCATGATGGCCACCCTGCGCTGCGACCACCCCGACATCGAGGACTTCGTCGAGGCCAAGCGCGAGCCCGGCCGCCTGCGCATGTTCAATCTCTCGGTCCTGGTCACGGACGACTTCATGCATGCGCTGCGCGAGGACCGCGACTGGCCCCTGCGTTTCGGCGGCAAGACCTACCGCGTGGTCCGCGCCCGCGCGCTCTGGGACAAGATCATGCGCTCGACCTACGACTCGGCCGAGCCCGGCGTGATCTTCATCGACCGCATCAACCGCCGGAACAATCTCTGGTACTGCGAGGAGATCAGCGCGACCAATCCCTGCGGCGAGCAGCCGCTGCCGCCTTACGGCGCTTGCCTGCTCGGCTCGATCAATCTGGCGCGGCTCGTCCAGCGGCCCTTCGAGGCGGAGGCCGCCCTGGACATGGAGGCGCTGGAAGCGCTCGTCCCGTTGGCCGTGCGCATGCTCGACAACGCGATCGACGTCTCGCGTTTCCCGCTGCGCCAGCAGCGCCACGAGGCGCGCGACAAGCGGCGCATCGGGCTCGGCGTCACCGGCCTCGCCGACGCGCTCATCATGTGCGGCCTGCGCTACGGCAGCCCAGGGGCCATCGAGCAGACCAAGCGCTGGATGACCACCCTGCGCCGGGCGGCCTACCTCGCCTCCTGCGACCTCGCTAGGGAGAAGGGCGCCTTTCCGCTCTACGAGCGCGACCGCTTCCTCGCCGGCGAGGCCGTGCAGGCACTGGAGCCGGAGCTGCGCGAGGCCATCGCCGCACACGGCATGCGCAACGCGCTGGTCACCTCGGTCGCGCCGACCGGCACCATCTCGCTCCTGGCCGACAATGTCTCCTCGGGCCTGGAGCCCGTGTTCAGCTTCCACAGCAAGCGCGCGATCCTGATGCCGGACGGCAGCCGGCAGCAGCAGGAGATCAGCGACTACGCCTATCGCCTGTTCCGCGCGCAGAAGGGCGAGGATGCGGCGCTGCCCGAGGCCTTCGTCGCGGTCGAGGATCTCACGCCCACCGAGCACGTCGCCATGCAGGCCGCGGTCCAGGATTACATCGACTCCTCGGTCTCCAAGACCATCAACGTGCCGGTCGATACGCCCTTCGAGGCCTTCAAGGATGTCTATCTCCAGGCCTACGAGTCCGGCTGCAAGGGCTGCACGACCTATCGCCCGAACCCGATCACGGGCGCGGTCCTGGTGGCGAGCGGCGAGGAGCCGGACGCACCGGCTGTCGAAGAAGCCGCGGGCCTGCCCGAGGTCACGCCGCCGCGCGCCCTGCCGGCGGAGGCCGACGTCGTCTACATGAGCGAGCCGCTGGAACGGCCAGAAGTTCTGCCTGGCCGAACCTACAAGCTGCGCTGGCCGGGCAGCGACCACGCCATCTACATCACCATGAACGACGTGATCCAGGACGCGCGCCGGCGGCCCTTCGAGATCTTCATCAACTCGAAGAACATGGAGCACTACGCCTGGACCCTGGCGCTGACCCGCATGATCTCGGCCGTGTTCCGGCGCGGCGGCGACGTCTCCTTTGTCGTCGAGGAGCTCAAGGCCGTCTTCGATCCCCAGGGCGGCGCCTGGCAGGGCGGCAAGTACGTGCCCTCGCTGCTGGCCGCCATCGGCGCGGTCATCGAGCGCCACATGGTCGACATCGGCTTCCTGCCGAGCCCCGAA
>JAKSDN010000357.1 GCA_022360075.1 Kiloniellales bacterium
CAAGCTGCGCGGCTATGCCTATCTGACCCTGCCGCCGGGCCGGCTGCTCTCGGCCGCGGCGCAGAAGCGGCTGGAGGTCATGCAGACCCTGGACACCCTCGGTGCCGGCTTCACGCTCGCCAGCCACGACCTGGACATCCGCGGTGCCGGCAACCTGCTGGGCGAGGAGCAGTCCGGTCACATCCGCGAAGTCGGTATCGAGCTCTACCAGCAACTCCTCGAGGAGGCGGTGGCCAATGCCCGCAGCGGCGCCACGGAGGCGCCCGAGCCGAGCGGGCCCACTTGGACGCCGCAGATCAACATGGGCATGCCGGTGCTGATCCCGGAGAGCTACGTGCGCGACCTGAACGTCCGCCTCGGCCTCTATCGGCGCACCGCGACCTTGGTCGACCGCGCCGAGATCGACGCCTTCGCCGCCGAGCTGGTCGACCGCTTCGGCCCGCTGCCGGCCGAGGTCGAGAACCTGCTGCAGATCGTCGCCATCAAGCGGCTCTGCCGTGACGCCGGCGTCGAGAAGGTGGACGCCGGCCCCAAGGGCGCTATCGTCTCCTTCCATCAGGACCAGGTCGCCAACCCCGAGGCGCTGATCCAGTTCATCCAGAGCCAGGCCGGCGCCGTGAAGCTGCGCCCCGATCACAAGCTCGTCTATCGCCGCCAATGGGACGACCCCAAGGCCCGCGTCGGTGGCGTCCGCCGGCTGATGGGGGATCTGGCGAAGCTGGCGGCTTGAGGCTTAAAGCCGATCGAGGCCTTCCCACCCGACTATGACCGACGGGTTAGTCGGATCGTAGGAATTGCGCGACATAAGAGGTCGTAGCGAGAAGGTCCGGGCAATCGAACCGTCACGGCCCAGTGGATAACCATAGGAGTTGTTTGGCGCGTTGGACCAATGCCGTGCGTCCTTCGAGACGCCCGCTGAAGCGGGCTCCTCAGGATGAGGACATTCCTTTGTGCCACAAAGATTTTTCCTCATCCTGAGGAGCGCCCGAGAGGGCGCGTCTCGAAGGACGCACCATGGCGTTGCAGCCTCGCCCAAAGCCCTTAACGAAATCGAAACTTGACATAAAGATATCTTTATATGTTGAATGCTAGCGTCATCGTGGCGAATGGGCTTCACGGCAGGACGACGCCCCATGGAAACACTCCTCGCAGCATTGAAGGCGGCGGCCGAGCCGACCCGGCTCCGGCTGCTCAATCTTTGCGCCCATAGCGACCTGACCGTCTCGGAGCTGACCCAGATCCTCGGCCAGAGCCAGCCGCGGGTCTCGCGCCATCTGAAGCTGATGTGTGATGCCGGCTTGCTCGACCGCCACAAAGAGGGGAGCTGGGCCTATTTCCGCCTTTCGGGGCGCGAGGCGGGCGGCGACCTGGCCCGGACGCTGATCGATTCGGTCCCCGCCCAGGACCCGACGCTGCGTCTCGACCTGGAGCGCCTCGAGGCGATCATGGAGGCCCGGGCGCAGCGCGCGGCCGACTACTTCCGGCGCAACGCGGCGAAGTGGGACGAGATCCGCACGCTCTACGTCGACGATGCCGAGGTCGAACGTCAGCTCCTCGAGCTATTGCCGAGCGGCGAGATTGGCGACCTGCTCGACATCGGCACCGGCACCGGCCGCATCATCGAGATCTTCGCCCCGCACGTGCGCCGGGCGGTCGGCGTCGATCTCTCGCACGAGATGCTGCTGGTGGCGCGCTCGAAGCTGGAGCGCGCCCGGCTGCGCAACTGCGTGGTGCGCCACGGCGACATGTACCAGCTCCCGCTGTCGAGCGGCAGCTTCGACGCCGTCGTGGTCCATCAGGTGCTGCACTACGCCGAGCAGCCCGACGCCGTCGTGCGCGAGGCGGCCCGCGTGCTGCGCCCCGGCGGCCGGCTGCTGATCGTCGACTTCGAGGCCCATGACCAGGACTTCCTGCGCGAGCAGCACGCCCATCGCTGGCTCGGCTTCGGCCGCGGCGATGTTTCCGGCTGGTGCTCGGCTGCAGGTTTGCAGGCCGGCAAGCCGATCGCGCTGCCCGGACAAGAGCTCACCGTTTGTATCTGGCCCGCCACGCGGCCGGCAAATGCCGCTGCGGCTTCGGCCGCGTGATCAAGGAGATTCCTATGTTGACCGCCCAACGCATCCGCGAGAGCGCCCGCGACCGCCAGCCGCAAGCGGAATCAGGCGTCGAGCCCTTGATCTCCTTCGAGTTCTTCCCGCCCAAGAGCGAGGCCGCGGAGACGCGCCTCTGGGAGGAGATCACCAAGCTCGAGCCGCTCGCGCCGCGCTTCGTCTCGGTGACCTACGGGGCCGGCGGCAGCACGCGCGAGCGCACGCACCGCATCGTCCGGCGCATCCGCGAGGAGACCGAGCTGGAGCCGGCCGCGCATCTCACCTGCGTCGGCGCGACCCGGGCGGAGATCGCCGAGATCGCGCTCGACTACTGGCAGGCCGGCGTGCGCCACATCGTGGCCCTGCGCGGCGACCCGCCGCGCGAGGCGGGCCGCTACAGCCCGCATCCGGGCGGCTTCGCCTTCGCGGCCGACCTGGTCGCCGGCCTGAAGAAGGTCGCCGACTTCGAGATCAGCGTTGCGGCCTATCCCGAAGTCCATCCCGAGGCACGCAGCGCCGAGGGCGATCTCGACAACCTCAAGCGCAAGCTCGACGCCGGCGCCACCCGGGCCATCACCCAGTTCTTCTTCGATCCGACCTGCTATCTGCGCTTCCGCGACGAGGCGGCGGCGGCCGGCATCACGGCGCCGATCGTGCCGGGCATCCTGCCGATCCTGAACCTCGAGCGCACGATCCAGATCTCCGAGAACTGCGGCGCGACGATCCCCGATTGGCTGCCCGAGCTGTTCGACGATCTCGACGACGACCCGACCTCGCGCGCCCTGGTCGCCGCCGTCGCCGGTGCTGAGCTCTGCCGCCAGCTCCAGGCCCACGGCGTGGACGAGTTCCACTTCTACACCTTGA
>JAKSDN010001424.1 GCA_022360075.1 Kiloniellales bacterium
AAGCGCCATCTTACATGCCTTCTCACCCTTGCCCTGCTGCGCCATCGGATAGCCGTCGAGCACCGTGGCCGCGGCGGCCGGTGTTCCAGGCGTCTTGACCAGTATGGCGGTGACCGAGCTGCCGAACAGCGAGCCCTTGAACATCCCGATCAGCATCGGGATCCCGACCCAGGGATCGAGATAGTATGTATAGGGAATCAGGAGCGCCACGGTCATCGTAGCGGTCAGCCCCGGAATGGCCCCGAGTAGCTGACCGGCCAGCAGCCCGATGAGCACGGCCATGATCGATTCCCACGTGAGCGCGAGAGAGATGCCTGCGAGAATGCTTTCCATGGGAACCTTGGCCTTCGAATTGGAACTACAGAGCGCCGAGCTCTCCACGCGGGAGCCGGACACTCAGAAGCTGCTCGAACAGCAGATAGGTGAAGAGGACGCACCCGAACGCGATCACGCCGGCCAGCGCCAGGCGACGTTCGCCAAGCCGATGGACGAGAAACATCGTCAGGCCGAAGCTCGCGACGTAGAACCCGAGGATCGGGATCAGGACGAATCCATAGGCCACGGCCAGTGCGTTGAGAACGACGCCGCGACGGGTCTCCCGCGGCGTGCCCACGTAGGCCGTGTCGTCGGGCAGCGAAGCGATGCGCCCACGGATGCCGTGCCACAAGAGCTGAAGCAATCGGCCGACCATTGCCGCGGCCATGAGCGCGGCTAGGAGATAAGGCGCGAAGCGGGGCGAAACCTCGCTGTCAGCGCCGAAGCCCTGCGGAGCGTCGACCGAAAGCGGCACGTACCACAAAGCGAAGACCGCGACGATCGGCAGAAGCACGGCAATGAGCAACAGCTCGAGACGCACGTGGCCTGGCATGGATCTGTTCCTTGGATAGTCTATCCGGCGGCCGGCCTGGAGCCGGCCGCCGGAGCCAGGAAGGCGTTCACTTGGCGAGGCCGAACTCCTGGGTTGCCTCGCCCATCGCCGCGTAGTCGGCACGAACCTGGGCTGTGAAATCGGCCGAGTTCAGATAAGCGCCCTCGGTCTTGATCCGCTCCATGAGGGTCGCGAATTCCTCACTCTCCGTGATCTGCTTGAGCGTGTCGTCCCAGACCGCGACCACGTCGTCGGGCAGACCTGCCGGCGCGGCAAGACCGAAGAAGCTCGCGAGCTCCAACGGATAGCCCAGCTCGCTCAGCGTCGGCGCGTCGGGCGCCTGTGGATTTCGGCCCGGGCTGGTTTCTCCAAGGATGACGATCTCGCCATTGTCGAGCGCTGGCCCGTAGTCGGAAATCACCGCGAGGTCGATCGTGCCCGACAGCAGGTTCGCCAGCTCGATCGCCCCGCCCTTGGAGGGCAGGAAGGTCGTCACCGCTCCCTCGGCGCGGAACATCGCCTCGGTCGCGAGATGCGGCCCGCCCCGCGGCACGGCGGCCGACCAACGCAATTGACCCGGCTTCTCCTTGGCGTAGGAGATCACGTCGTCGAGGCTGGTGAACTTGCCGTCGTTGCGCGCGATAATGGGTTGCTTGGACAGGAGGAACTGGCCGACGTAGGTCCGGTCCTTCATCGGGTCGTAGGGCGCATCGATCACGTGTGGACGGACGGTGATCGGGCTCGTGGAGATGAAGCAGATCGTGTAGCCGTCCGGATCGGCGTTGGCGCAACTGTTGATGCCGATAAAGGCGCCGCCTCCCGCGC
>JAKSDN010000784.1 GCA_022360075.1 Kiloniellales bacterium
CGTCATGTGTTCAGCCACGGAGAAGATGTCGATTTCCTCGGCGCCGAAGTTCACGATGGTCAACTCCGGCCGCGCCCACAGGCACAAACCCTCGATCGATTCGATCCCCGCCGCATAGGCGTCCATCATCCCCATAAGACGGCGTGCGATCTCAACATAGCCAGTGCGTCCGAGATGATGCAGCACGGCCCAGGCTGCTGCCACGCTGCCTGCCGGGCGCGTTCCAACCAGAGTGCTGGTGGTAAAACGGCCATTGGGCCAGGTATCGAAGTCGAAGGCCTGGCGTTCGGCATCTTCCGCATGCCGGTAGAAAAGCGTCGAGGCCGGCTTGGGACAGAATCCGAACTTGTGCAGATCCGCCGAGAGCGAACGCACGCCGGCAATTCCGAGATCGAAAGCTGGCAGCGGACGACCAAGCATCCGGACGAAGGGCGCCACATAGCCGCCGACGCAGGCATCTACGTGCAGCCATAGATCGCGTTCGAGCGCCAGTTCTCCGAGCTCCTCGATCGGGTCCACCAAGCCGTGCGGAAAGCAGGGCGCGGACCCGACGATCATCATGGTGTCCTCATCCGCCATAGCCGAGATCAGCGCCGCATCCGCGCGCAGATCCGACCCCAGCGGTGCCCGGCGGACCGGGATGTCCATCAGATCCCCCGCCTTGTCGAAGGCCGGATGGGCGCTTGAAGGGACCACGATGTTGGGTCGCCGCGCCGCGGCGTTCCGCGTCCGGAACCAGTCCCGGCAGCCCTTGACCGCGAGCACGATGCTCTCGGTCCCGCCCGTCGTCATGATACCCTGCGCGTCGGACGGGGCGTGGAAGAGATCGAGCCCGATGGCAAGGACCTCGTCTTCCATCCGCTTCACCCCGAAGAAGGCCCGCTTGCCGCCCAGCGCGTTCTCGCTCATGAACTTCACGAAGGCCCGCTTTCCGATGGCATCGACGCTCTCGCCGGCGAAGAAGGTGTAGAGCGGCGTGCGGCCACGCCGCCAGTCGATGTCCGCCGTGGTCATCGCGGTCATCTCGGCGTCGAGTTCGGCCCAATCGATACCCTGTTCTGGGAGTTTCAGCACAGTCCTGTCCTCGGCCCAATCTTGGGGCCTGTCCTCGAGCGTCGGCATCATTAATCCAACAGTTGCAGGATATACTCCGCGCCCTGGTTAAGATCCTGTTCGATCGCCGCTCTGGCGCGCGGCGCGTCACGAGCGCGAATAGCGTCGATTGCCTCCAGGTGGTTGTTGAGTCCCCGGCCGGCACGCTGATAGTCGGGGTAAAGCAGGTTGAACACCGGCCCCACCCTGAGCCATTGCCCCTCGATGAGACCGAACAGATCCGGCATGTCGGCAGCTTGATAGATCGTGAAGTGAAACAGCCTGTTCAGCTCCAGCGATTGCTTGAGCGCGTCGCGATCGATCGCATCGGAGAACTGTGCGTTGATCGCGACGAGATCGTCGATCTTCGCCGGGTTCATTTCCGTCGCGGCAACCTCTGTGGCGTGGCCCTCCAACATCAGCCGGATCGTAAGCAGTTCCACATAAGATCGACGATTGAGCACTGGCACGGAGAAGGTACGCC
>JAKSDN010000476.1 GCA_022360075.1 Kiloniellales bacterium
CCGACTTCCAGGCGCGGCCAGCCGCGCTCCCGCGCGACCCGCTCTGCGGCCTCGATCATCGTCGCGCCGAGGCCGGAAGAGCGATATCGCGGATCGATATAGAGCTCGGTGATCTCGCCGAAGACCCCGCCGGCATAGATCGCGACACTGGCACTCAGCATCAGCAGACCGACGGCCTCGCCCTCATCGTTCTCGGCCAGCAGCCCGACGGCGGCGGCACCGTCGCCCAAGACCTCCGCCGCTGTTGCCGCCATCTCGTCGCGGCTCTTGGCCGGCCCTTCGCCCTCCGTGAGCTCGACGAGGAGCCGGTGGACGAGAGACCCGATGGTCTCGGCGTCATCTTCTTTGGCCTGCCTGATCTTCATTGGGACGTCCTCTACAGATCCATCGTAGGGCGGGTTAGCGAAGCGTAACCCGCCGGATGCGTTTGCTCCCATCCGGCGCAATACGCTGCGCTCTTGCGCCCTACGCCATCTCCACGGCCGTGAGCTCCGCCTCGATGAAGCGCTTGGCCTCACGCGCCAGGTCCTTGCCGTCGCTCCAGAGATTGCGCCAGACCGCGAGCGCCGTGGAGAGCTGCTCGTCGACCACGGCGGAGGAGAAGGATTCGAAGGTGATGGCGCCGGTGTAACCGACTCGGGCCAGCGCCGTGAACAGCGTGCGGAAGTCGATCGTGCCAGTGCCGAGATAGCCGCGGTGGCTCTCGCGGATGTGGACGTAGCCGAGCTTGGCGGCGCAGGTCTCGACCGCGCGCGCCAGATCGCCCTCCTCGATGTTCATGTGATAGCTGTCGAGGTGCACGACGATGTTGTCGGCACCGGTCGCCTCGATGATCTCCAATGCCTGCGCGCCGGTGTTGATCAGGTTGCTTTCGTAGCGGTTGACCGGCTCGAGGCCGAGCGTGATGCCGCTTTCCTTGGCGCGGGCCGCGAGGCGGGCCAGGGCCTCGACGCAGTGGGCGCGGCCGGCGGGCGTCGGCGGGGCGGGATACTTGCCGAGCGCCGAGTAGATCACACCGCCCATGAAGTCGGCGCCGATGTCGCGCGTGGCGGCCAGGGCATCGCCGAGCAAGGCCTCGCCGCGTGCGGCGATTTCGGGATCAGGGCTCGAGATGTCGGCCTCGAAGTGGAGACCGAGCGAGGTCTTGGCCGCGACCCCGTGGGCCTCGAGCTGCCGGCGCGTGCGCGCGGCGTCGACCTTGGCGGGGTCGAGCAGCGGGATCTCGATCAGGTCGTAGCCGAGCTCGGCGGTCGCGGCGATCGCCATCTCCGACTCGGCTTCGCCCCAGCCGCCGGTCCAGACCAGCGCGTGAATGCCCAGCTTGTTCATCCTGTCCTCCCCTCGCTGTGAAGCGACAAGCTAGCAAAGAGCCCGGGGCGTCGGCCAGGAATGTCCCAAGCGTCTCAGAGGGATCGGATCATTGCTTCGGCCCGCCCGGCGCGGAACAATCGCTCTCAGGTGAGGTCAAGAACGATAAAGGGGGCATCATGGCGGGAGCCTACGTCATCGGCGTGGATGGCGGGACCGAGAGCCTGCGGGCCGGAGTGTTCGATCTGCGCGGCAAGCCGCTCGCCTTTGCGGCGACCGCTTACGAGACGCGCTTTCCGGCGCCGGGACTGGCCGAGCAAGACCCACGCGACTGGTGGCGGGCGATCGGCGCCTCGGTGCGCCAGGCTGTCGCGGAAGCCGGGATCAGTCCGACCGAGGTCGCGGGCATCGCCGTC
>JAKSDN010000422.1 GCA_022360075.1 Kiloniellales bacterium
CAATGGCTCGGGCGATTCGAGGCGGCGCAGGAAGCGCTTGTGCCAGCGGTTGACCAGCGGCGCCCCGGCGGCGATGCGCCGGGCCGTGGCGTAGGCCTCTTCTTCCACCGCCTCGTCCGCGACAACGCGCGTCACCAGGCCCTTGGCGCGCGCCTCCTCGGCATCGAAGACCCGGCCCTCGAGCAGGATCTCCAGCGCCGTCGCGCGCCCGACCAGAACCTGGAGCGCGTCGATCTCGGGATAGGCCATGACCAGGCCGAGGCGGTTGATCGGGATGCCGAAGCGGCTCGAGACGCCGCAGATGCGCAGATCGCAGAGCGCGGCGATCTCCAGGCCGCCGCCGACGCAGATGCCCTCGATCAGGGCGACCAGGGGCTGCGGGCAGTCGCGGAACGCGCCCAGCGTCCCATGCATCAGACGGCCGTAGGCGCGCGCCTGCTCGACGTTCGAGCGCTCGGTCTCGAACTCGCCGATGTCGTTGCCGGGCGAGAAGGCCTTGCCGCCGGCCCCGCGCAGCACGATGCAGCGCACGCTCGCGTCGCCGCCGAGCTCGGTCATCACGCGGCCGAGTTCCTGCCACATCGCCTTGGTCAGGGCGTTGAGCTTCTCCGGCCGGTTGAGGGTGACCGTCGCGATCGCCTCGACCCGTGCCACCCCGATCTCGTCGATCATTCTTGATGTCCCTCCCTCGATCCGCCGCGCCATCGCCCGAGGCCTCGGGCGGCTCGGGCTGAGGATCTAGCACATCGAGGCCCCGAATCCGACGTTCGCGGAGTCGAAAACCGAACTCAAGGCGTGCCGACGGAGGCCTCGCCGGACCTGGACCGCTTGGCTGGAGGGACGGATCGGGAGGAGAGCCCGAAGCGCGTCGCGCGTCGCGGCACGCTTCGGGTGGCATGCTCCTAGTGGTTCAATTCCGATACTTGAGTCCGATGAAATTGGATCAAGTGTCGACCAGAATCGAACCCAAACAAAGAGTCACCTAGTGGGCGGCCCGACATTCCGGGATCGGAATGTCGGAGTCGTACCACTAGGCGGCCCGCACGTCGGAGAGGAAGTGCTGAACCAGGTCGCTCAGCTCCGAGGCCTTGACCTTCAGCGCTTCGGAAGACTGCTGCATCTGGGCCGAGGACGCGCTGGTATCTTGCGCCGCGGTTCTGACGCCGCCGATGCTGCTCGAGACTTCCTGCGTCGAGGTCGCGGCTTCGCCGACGCTGCGGGAAATCTCCTGCGTGGCCGCATCCTGCTCCTCCATCGCGGCGGCGATGTTGGTGGAGATCTCGCTGATCTCCTGGATGCGCTTGCCGATCGATTCGATCGAGTCCGCCGTGGTGCTGGTGTCGCTCTGAATGCCTTCGATCTGCTGGCGGATCTCCTCCGTCGCCTTGGCCGTCTGGGTGGCCAGTGTCTTGACCTCCGACGCCACCACGGCAAAGCCCTTGCCGGCCTCGCCGGCGCGCGCGGCTTCGATCGTGGCGTTGAGCGCGAGCAGATTGGTCTGCTCGGCGATGTCGGTGATCATCTTCACCACCTCGCCGATTCGCGAGGCGCTGGAGACGAGCTGCTGCACCATCTTGCGGCTGCTCTCCGCATCGCCCACCGCGGCGTCCGATAGTCTGCTCGACTCGGTGACGCGCTGGCTGATCTCCTTGATCGAGCTCGTGAGCTGCTCCGTCGAGGAAGCGACCGTCTGCACGTTCGACGAAGCCTGATCCGAGGCGACCGCGACGGCGTTCGCCTGGCTGCTCGACTCCTCCGCCGCCGAAGACAGCGTGGATGAGGTCTGCTCCATCTCGGTTGCGGCGGCGGCGAAGACCTTGAGCATCTCTTCCGCCTTCTGATCGAAGGTCTTGGTCAGCCCGTCGACCCGCTCGGCGCGTTCGTTACGCTCCTCCTGCTCCTTCGCGGCGACTTCCTGGAGCTCGCGGTTCTTGATCATATTCTCCTTGAACACGAGCACCGCCTTGGCCATGTCGCCGATCTCGTCGCTTTGGCCGGTCGCCGGGATATCCGCCTTCTCATCGCCTTCGGCCAGCCGCTGCATTGCAGCGGTCATCGCGGCGATCGGGCGCGAGATGGCACGGCCGGTGAAGATGGCGAGCAGACAACCCACGACCACGGCGATCAAGGCGGTGACGGCCGTAATCCAGATGGCGCTCTTCATCTCGGCGCTGGTCGCGGGCCCGATGGTGTCCTGGAGCTCCTTGTTATCGAGCTTGACCTGCTCCATCTCGTCGGCGAGGCGCGGACCGATCACGTCAAGCGTACCGGAGATGATCTCGTTGCGGGCGTAGATCGTCTTCACCACTTTCTCGAAGGCCGTGCGGTATGCGCCGGCGAGCTCGACCACGTGGTTCGCAAGCTGCCGTCGCGTCGGGTTCTGCAGCTCCGCGCGCATTTCCTCCGATGTTTCGGCAAAGGCGGCCATCTCCTTGAGCGCTCGCTCCTCGGAGGCCGGCTTGTTGTCGATCAAGAAGCGGTTCGAATAGAGCCGCGCGAGCATCAGGTGCCGCAGAGAGAGGCCCGCCCGATAGCTCGCCGCGCTGTCGCCGTCCTCGAACGCGCTCTGCATGATCTTGGTCAGCGTCCGCTCGGAGTCGGGGCCCACCGTATTGAGCTCATCGACGATCTCGTTGCGCTGCCTGAACAGGGCCGTCACCTCCTCGAAGCCGTGCTGGTACTCACGCATCTCCTCGCGCGCCTTGGCGATCGCATCGATCTTCGCCTGATCGCGGAGCAGCGCTTCGGTCTCGTCGATCAGCGTGAGGAGGGTGGCGATCCGCTGGTTGACGGCGTCGACGGCTTCCTCGCTTTGGCTCTGGATGAAGTTCTTTACCGCGATGCGCGCGGTCAGCAGGTTCGCCTGGATGCGGCCGAGCTGATTGCTCTCCCGCGCGGTCTGCCGATAGGTCGAGAAATTGCTGTTGGCATCGGAAAGGGAGATGAAGCTCACGAGACTGAGAATGACCAGGAAGGCCAAGATCGCGCCGGAGCCGAGGCCGATCTTCTTGCCGACCTTCATGTTCTTGAAGTCCAGCATCGAGGCCAGAGGACCGGACCGCCCCGCGCTCGAAGCGGCCTCCGGCACCGCGGCCGGCTTGCTCTGTGAACTGTCTGACATCAGGCGATACCCTCACATCTCGAAATGCGGCCGCACCTGCGAACCGCGGAGCCTCGAAGAGCTTCCACGGGCCGTTCATACCGGTCGTCGGCTCGTTCAAACGCTGATGCCGAGGCTCCTAAAGGCCAGGATCTCGGCGACAACAATAGGCGACTACCTAAAGATGCTAGCTTAAAGTTATATTACTTTAGACAGAACAGAGAGGGATCAAGGTAGGGCGGCACGCAGCGGTCTTGCGCGGCGCCGGAGCCCTCTTCCAGAGTCCATCGCCCCGAAGCTCGAAGGGCCGAGCTTCGGGGCGAATGGGGCCGGACCACCACGGGTGACCGTGGTTGTTCGTCCGCGTTGAGCCTTTAGGCAGCCCGCACGTCGGAGAGGAATTCGCGAACGAGCTCGTTCAGCTCGCTCGACTTCGTCTGCAACGCTTCCGAGGACTGGTGCATCTGGGTCGAGGACGCGCTGGTATCTTGCGCCGCCGCCCTGACGCCCTCGATGCTGCTGGTGACCTCCTGCGTGCTGTTCGCGGCCTCGGTCACGTTGCGGGCGATCTCCTGCGTGGCCGCGTCCTGCTCCTCCATCGCGGCGGCGATGTTGGTGGAGATCTCGCTGATCTCCTGGATGCGCTTGCCGATCTTCTCGATCGATTCCGCGGTCGTGGTGGTATCGCCCTGGATGCCTTCGACCTGCTGACGGATCTCCTCCGTCGCCTTGGCCGTCTGGGTGGCCAGGGTCTTGACCTCCGAGGCCACCACCGCGAAGCCCTTGCCGGCCTCGCCGGCGCGGGCGGCCTCGATCGTGGCGTTGAGCGCTAGGAGATTGGTCTGCTCGGCGATGTCGGTGATCATCTTCACCACCTCGCCGATGTGCGAAGCGCTGGAGACGAGCTGCTGCACCATCTTGCGGCTGCTATCCGCATCGCCCACCGCGGTATCGGCGAGCTTGCTCGAATCGCTCACGCGCTGGCTGATCTCCTTGATCGAGCTCGTCAGCTCCTCCGTGGAGGCCGCGACCGTCTGCACGTTCGCCGCGGCCTGGGTCGAAGCCGCCGCGACGGCGCTCGCCTGGCTGCTCGACTCCTCGGCGGCCGACGACAGCGTCGCCGAGGTCTGCTGCATTTCCGAGGCGGCAGAGGAGAAGACCTTGAGCATCTCTTCTGCCTTCTGGTCGAAGTGCTTCGTCAGGCCGTCGACCCGCTCGGCGCGCTTATTGCGCTCCTCCTGCTCTTTCTCCGCGGCGGCCTGGAGCTCGCGGTTCTTGATCATGTTCTCCTTGAACACGATCACGGCCTTGGCCATGTCGCCGATCTCGTCGGTCTGATCCGACGCCGGGACATCGAC
>JAKSDN010000764.1 GCA_022360075.1 Kiloniellales bacterium
GATACGCCGCAGCCAGGCGTCCCGCCAGTCGTCGCGCAGCAAGGGATCGGGCGGACAGGACAGATAGGCCGTCATCTGCGCCCCCCAGGCGAAGTTGTCGGTCAGAAGACAACCGCCCATGAAATGGATGTCGTCGCGGTAACGGTCCGTGGTCGAGCAGACCGTGACGATCGCTTTCAGCGCCGGCGGCCGGCGGAAGGCGAGCTGCAGGCCATTGAAGCCGCCCCAGGAGATGCCGATCATGCCGACATTGCCGTCGCACCAGGGCTGACGGGCGATCCAGGCGATCACCGCCTCGCCGTCCGACAGCTCGCGCTCGGAGTACTCGTCGTCGAACAGTGCGTCCGACTCACCGGACCCGGCAATATCCACGCGGACCCCCGCATAGCCGGCCTCGGCAAAGACGCGATAGGTGGTCGCATCGCGCGCCGCGGTGCCGTCGCGCTTGCGGTAGGGCAGATATTCCAGGATCGCTGGAGCCGGCGCGTCCGCCGCCGGAAGCCACAGGCGCGCGGCCAGGCGGCGCCCGTCGTCGAGCGGGATCCAAAGGTGCTCGGTGACACGGATAGCCGAGAGCAAAGCGGTCCTCCTCAGAAGCTCTTTTCGCGAGGCTGAGGAAGGCCAGGAGGCTTTACAATTGCGCCAGTTTGAGCGTTTTTACGCATTGTGACGGCTAGTCGCGCAAAAATGCGCAAGATCCCGAGACACGGCGGCCTTGATGAGCGACTTTTCCCAGAACCTCCGCCTCCTGTGCAGCCGCGAACGCTCCGTCTCCGAACTGTGCCGGGCGGTCGGCGTGAACCGGCAGCAGTTCGGCAAGTACCTGAGCGGCACGACAATGCCCTCGGCGCACAACTTGCGCCGGATCTGCGCCCATTTCACCCTCGACGAGCGCGAGCTTTTCCAGCCGCACGAGGCCTTCCGCGCCCGCCACGCGCCGGATGCCAGCGATCCCCGCAGCCTGCCTTGGCGGGCCCTGTTCCAGGCCTTTCCGGGCGACCGGGTCGCGCTCAGACGCTATCTCGGGCTTTACCACAGCTATTTCATCTCGCCGTCCTGGCCGGGCACGGTCAAACGCGCGCTCGTGCTGCTCTACGAGCACGATGGCTTCATCCTGACGCGCAACGTCGAGCGCGCGGTCGACCCGCAACGCGGCGTGCGGCAGCGCTCCAAATATGAGGGTCTGGTGTCCTTTCGCGGCGAACGCCTCTTCATTGTCGAGCGCGAGACGCGCTCGGAGGACAGCATCTGCGAGACGATCCTGTTCCCGGCCCACCGCCACCAGCTTTCCTACCTGCGCGGTGTGACCTTCGGCCTCTCGTGGCGGCCACACCGTTCGCCTTACGCTTCTCGTACGATCTGGAAGCGGCTGAAGCCCGGCACCGACGTGCGCGCGGCGCTGGCCGCTTGCCGAGTGCTGGAGATGGACAGCCGCGAGCTGGATCCGGTCGTGCGCGAGTTCATCGGTCAGGACACTTTCCCCACGGGCGAGGAGCTGCGGCGCGGCGAGTTCTATTGACGGGCGTATGCGCCCCTACACATCGATCCACCGATCGGTCGAATAGTCGAAGTAGCGCCGGATCCGCTCGCCATCCCAGTCGTAGCGCAGGTGCCTTTCCTGGACCGGCGGCGAGACCCGGGGCGGAATGAACACCGCGAGGGCTCGATGGCCGGGATGGCGGACACTCTCGAACAGAACGCCGTCCCGTCCTGCCTGTCGCACCAAAGCGCCGAAGCGCTGGCTCGGGCCATAGTCGTCCGGCGCCATAAGAGGTGCCGCCGCATCCGGATCACCGGCAAGATCGACGAACGTGCCCTTGATCCTGCCGACGTAGACACGCTGATCCATATCGTCCGGCGCGGCGCGGCCCGCCCGAAGGCGCCTCTCGAGGTGGTAGACGGTCTCCCGGATCGCCGTCTCGAGCCTCTGTGCCGCATAGTAGACGCCGTAGCTTCCGTCGCTGAAGCGCGTACCCATCGGATTGAGATGCACGAAAGGCGCCATCACGGCTGTCGAAGCCACGC
>JAKSDN010001000.1 GCA_022360075.1 Kiloniellales bacterium
CGCCGTGATCGCGATCGACAAGCCCGCCGGCCTGGCGGTCCAGGGCGGTAGCGGCCAAAAACGCCATCTCGACGCCATGCTCGAGGCCCTACGATTCGAGGCGGCGGAGCGGCCGCGCCTGGTCCACCGCCTCGACAAGGACACCTCGGGCGTGTTGCTGCTCGCCCGCGATCGCAAGACGGCGCAGGCGCTGACGGCGAGCTTCAAGAGCCACGCCGTCGAGAAGACCTATTGGGCCGCCGTCGTCGGCCGGCCGGACAAGCCGAGCGGACGCATCGACGCACCGCTGGGCAAAGTCGCCAAGGGCGGCCTGGAGCGGGTCGCCGAAGACGCCGAGACGGCGCGCGCGGCGGTCACGCTCTACGGTGTGGTCAAGACCTGGAAGCGCTCCCTGTCCTGGCTCGTCCTGCGCCCCTTGACCGGGCGCACGCACCAACTCCGCGTCCACTGCGCGGCGATCGGCCATCCCATCGTGGGCGACGGCAAATACGGCGGCCGCGCGGCCTTTCCCGCCGATCTGCCGCAGGCCAAGCAGCTTCATCTCCACGCGCGGGAGCTGGCGCTGCCCCATCCCGGGGACGGCACCACGCTGCGGATCACGGCTCCGCTGCCGGCCCACATGGCGCGAACCTGGTCGCAGGCGGACTTCGACGTGGCGGCGGCGCAGGGCGCCGAAGTCCGCCTTGACCGATTGATGCGCTAGACAAATCTAATTCCTATGAGGCGCAGGCTTCTCATGCATGGCCTGTTCGCCGCCCTCGCGCTGACGGTCCTGCCGGGGGCGGGTCGGTTGGGGCGGTCCTTCGGCCGTTCCGCCTCGCGCTCGCGCTACGGCGGCCGTCCCGGGGGCGTGCAGGACTTCGTGCGCCAGCGCGAGCTCGAGTCCGGCGGCGACGCCGAGCGGGATCGGCGGCTGGACGAGATCCGCGAGCGCCGCGCGCTGCGGGCGCAGGAGCGGGCGATCCAACGGGAGGAGCGAGGCCTCGTCACGGATCGGCGCCCGCCGCTTCCGACGAACCGTCTGAGCGATCGACTGCGGCCCGCCGTCGAGCCCCTGGGGCAGGTCCCGGTCAGCCCTGCCGTGCCAGAGCAGCGGCGACTCGGCGGTCAGGTCCCATCTTCCGGGTCGACTCAGGCCCCCGGGTTCCTGGAGCGCGAGCGGCCCTTCGGCTACGTCGAGCGCAACACGCGCTGACGCCGCCTCTGCCGTCCGAAAGGGCCGCGGCGCGGCTTCGGATGCACCTGAACGGGATGGCTTCGGCCGGGTCGGACCATTAAGGTCCAGCGCCATGAGCGAGGGACCCGAGAGCTTGGCCTACCGCTTGGTCGTCTTCGACTGCGACGGCACGCTGGTCGACAGCCAGCACGCGATCGTGACGACCATGACGCAGGCTTTCGAGGCCGCCGGGCTGCCGGCGCCCGACGCCCAGGCCGTGAAGCGGGTCGTCGGCCTGAGCCTTGACGCCGCGGTGGCGCAAATCCTGCTGGGCCCGCAGGCAGACCAGGAGAGCGGCGACACGGAACAGGCTTCGCGCATCGCCCAACACTATCGCGAGGCCTTTCTGACGGTGCGCAGCGATCCCGACTATGTCGAGCCCCTGTTCCCAGGCGCCCGCGAGGCCCTGGAGGCGCTCGACCGTCTGCAGGTGCTGCTGGGCATCGCAACCGGCAAGGGACGGCGCGGGCTCAACGTGACGCTCGAAAGCCACAATCTCGCCCATTTCTTCGTTACTCTGCAGACGGCGGACGTCGCTCCCGGCAAGCCGCATCCAGGGATGTTGGAGCGGGCGATGGCGGAGACCGGCGCCGAGACCTCGGAGACCGTCCTGGTCGGGGACACGGTCTTCGATATAGAAATGGCCCGCAAAGCGGGCGTGCGCGCTGTCGGTGTCTCTTGGGGCTACCACGAGGTGAGCGAGCTCATGGCCAGCGGCGCGCACGACGTCATCGACAGCTTCGCCGAGCTCGTACCCCTCCTTGCCGGACGGGGGAGAGAATCGGCATGAAACTGAAATGGATCTTCATCGGTCTTGCGACCCTGGTCGTGGCGGTGGTCGTGGCCGGCTTCGCCATCCTCAGCAGCCTCGACTTCGAGGAGTATCGCGGCACGATCCAAGATCTGGCGAAGGAGGCGACCGGCCGCGACCTGGTCTTGGCCGGTCCCATCGACGTGCGCATCTCGCTGACACCGGCGATCACCGTCGAGGACGTCACCTTCGGCAATGCGCCTTGGGGCAGCCGCCCGGAGTTGATGACGCTCAAGCGCTTCGAGATCGAGTCCTCTCTGGTGCCCCTGCTGTCCGGCCGGGTCGAGGTGCAACGCCTGGTGCTGGTCGAGCCCGATGTCCTTGTCGAGACCAATGCCGAGGGCGAGAGCAACCTCGCCTTCGAGACCACGGCAGGCGCGGTGGAGCCGGACGATCAGAAATCGGAGCAGGTCTTCGACCTGGCGCTCTCGGTCCACAAGATCGCGGTCGAGGGCGGCCGCATGACCTATCGCGACGGCGCCAGCGGCGCGCAGCACGTCATCGCGCTCGATTCGGTTGAGGTCTTGGCCGATGGCCCGGCGACGCCGATCGGGCTCGCCGCCGCCGGCAGCTACAACGAGGTCGCGTTCTCGGCGGACGGCACGCTCGGCTCCTTCGAGCAGCTTCAGACCGGACCCTTCCCGTTCGAGATCACGGCGCAAGCGGCTGGCGCCGAGGTCGGGCTCGAGGGCTCGGTCGCCAGCCCGACCACAGGGCAAGGGATCGCCCTGACGGTCACGGCGAAGGGCGCGCAGATCGGCGATCTCGGCGCGCTGGCCGGCGCGAGCGTGCCGGCGCTGGGCGCCTATGACGTTGCCATGAAGCTGGCGCAGGAGGGCGAAGCCCTGCGCCTCGACGACATCGCGGTCAAGCTCGGCGAGAGCGACATCGCGGGCAGCGCGGCCTTGTCGCTCGCGGGGGAGCGTCCCGCGGTCGAAGGCGCCTTCACCTCGAGC
>JAKSDN010000634.1 GCA_022360075.1 Kiloniellales bacterium
CATCTTCGAGGGCAACACGGCGGCGCAGGACTTCGAGCCCGAGTACATCGCGGTCTCCCCGGATGGTACGACCGCCTTCGTCACCTTGCAGGAGAACAACGCGGTCGCCGTCCTCGACATCGCGAGCGCGACCATCACGGATGTCCTGCCGCTCGGCGTGAAGGACTACAGCAGCGGCCAGCCGGTGCTGGAGCAGATCGATCTGACTTCCGCGCTGCCCGACCTCGGCGTCACGGACGGCGGCCAGACCATCAAGCTGGGCGGCCTTTCGGGCCTGCACTTCGGCGGCATGGACGGCGACAACATGGTGTTTTTCACCGTGCCGGACCGCGGCCCGAACGCCGAGCCGACCAACGTCGACGGCGATCCGAACGAGGAGCGGCCGCTGGCGCTGCCCGACTATCAGGCCCGCATCGTGGAGTTCCATGTCGCGCCCGACGGCACGGTCACCTTCCCCGACCCGCTGTTCCTGACCCGCGACGATGACGGCACTTCGGTGCCGATCACCGGCCGCCCCAATCTCGTCGGCGACGAGGAGCCGGTCGATCTGAACGGCAATCCGCTGGCGCTCGACCCCTTCGGCGGCGACTTCGAGGGCATCGTCCGGGCCTCCGACGGCAGCTTCTGGATGGTCGACGAGTACCGTCCGGCGATCTATCACTTCGGCGCCGACGGCGTGCTGATCGACCGCTTCGTCCCAGAAGGCACCGGCGTCCTGGGCGGCGGCAGCGCGGGTGACTTCGGCACCGAGACCCTGCCGGAGGAATACGCCGAGCGGCGGCCGAACCGCGGCTTCGAAGCGGTCGCCCTCGACGAGGACAACGGCGTCGTCTACGCCTTCATTCAGACCCCGCTTGCCAACCCGGACCGGCCCGCCTCGGACGCTTCCGACACGATCCGGGTCCTCGGCATCGACATCGCCACGGGCAATCCGGTCGAGGAGTACGTCTACCAGCTCGAGAAGCACAACAATAACGGCGTGGGCAACCGCAACGTCGACAAGATCGGCGACGCGGTCTACGCCGGCGACGGCAAGTTCTTCGTCATCGAGCGCGACTCCAACACGAGCGAGACCGCCAAGAAGTTCATCTTCGAGATCAACCTGACCGGCGCCACCAACCTGATCGACAATCCGCCGGTCTTGCCGGCGGGCGAGACCTTGGAGCAGCAGACCGCCGACGAGCTGGCCGCGCTCGGCGTGCAGCCGGTCGCCAAGACCAAGGTCGTCAACCTGCCGTCCATCGGCTATCTCGCCGGCGACAAGCCGGAAGGCCTGACCCTGCTGCCCGACGGCAGCCTTGCCGTGCTCAACGACAACGACTTCGGCCTGCTCGATCAGGAGATTCCGATCGATGGCACGGTCCCGCTCGCCCCCGAGACTCCGCCGGTGACGCTCGGCATCATCTCCTTCGGCGACGACAACGGTATCGATCCGAGCGACCGGGACGGCCCTGCGGGCGATCCGGCGATCAACTTCCAGAACCCGCCGGTCTTCGGCATGTTCATGCCCGATGCCATCGCTTCCTTCGAGGCGAACGGCGCGACCTTCTACGTCACGGCCAACGAAGGCGACGACCGCGGC
>JAKSDN010000288.1 GCA_022360075.1 Kiloniellales bacterium
GAGCGCCGTTTTGCCGGCCTCAGCCGTTGCGCGCTTGACGGCTCCGAAAACCTGCTGGGCGAGACCCCGCCTGCGGAAGGCCGGGAGGGTGCCCATGGAGATGACATAGGCGCCGGGAACGCGCGGGTCTCCGTCGGTGCCGATCAACGAGAAGCTCGCGATCCGGCCCTCCACGACCGCAACTTGCGACAGTGTGGAGTCGAAGCCCCGTTGCGCCAGCATGAAGCGAAAGATCTTCGGCGACAGATTGAGCGGGGTCAGATAGTCGCTGAAGGCCTCGGCCATCGCGGCGCGAAGGTCGTCGAGCCCCGCCTGCGCCGCGCTGCGCACGCGGGTGCTCATCGCGGCTGCGGCCGCTTGCCCGAGAGCCATGCCCGGCAGGCCTCCAACGGCGCCGGCCGGTCGAGCAGGTCGAGCGCGGGGATCTTGCGGGTGATGATCTCGGCGTCGTAGTGCTCGGCCATGGCCTGCAGGGTCGCGGCCGTGCTCTTCTTGCCGGTGAAGCGCAGGCGCTTCAGCCCGTGGCGCAGGGCGCCCAACACGCGCCCGGGCTGGTCGGCGCAGTCGAGGATCGCGGAGATCTCGACGTCGGGATGATCCGCCCGCGCCTGGATCACCAGCTCGCGGAACCAGAGCGCGCCGACGGTGCCGGCTGCCCCTTCGGCCGAGAGCAAGGTCACCGGCCGGCCGAGCTCCGCCGCCGCGGCGACCGCCGCCTTGGCCTGCTCCAATGAATGCACGATGACCGCCCGCTCCGCCATCGGGGCATCATAAAGAAAAGCGGCGGAGCGGGTCTCCCCGTCCGCCGCTGTCCCGAAGAAAGATAGTGAGAGGCGCTCAGATCAGCTTGGCCATGGCGACGGCCGTGTCGCTCATGCGATTGGAGAAGCCCCACTCGTTGTCGTACCAGGACATCACGCGCACGAAGCTGCCGTCGACCACCTGAGTCTCGGTGAGATCGAAGGTCGAGCTTGCCGGACTGTGGTTGAAGTCGACCGAGACCAGCGGCTCGCCGTTGACCTCCAGGACACCCTTCAGCCGGTTGCCCTTGGAGGCTTTGATCATGGTCTGATTGACCTCTTCGACGCTGGTCTTGCGCTTGGCCTCCACGGTCAGGTCGATCAGGCTGACGTTGGGCGTTGGCACGCGGATCGCGGTGCCGTCGAGCTTGCCCGCCAGCTCCGGCAGCACCAGGCCGACCGCGCGCGCCGCGCCGGTCGAGGTCGGGATCATCGAGGAGGCCGCGGCGCGCGCGCGCCGCAGGTCCTTGTGCAGCGTGTCGACGGTACGCTGGTCGCCGGTGTAGGCGTGGATCGTGGTCATGAAGCCGCGCTTGATGCCCACCGAGTCGTTCAGGACCTGGGCCACCGGCGCCAGGCAGTTGGTGGTGCAGGAGGCGTTGGAGACCACCTTGTGGCTCTTGCGCAGCTTGGTGTGGTTGACCCCGTAGACGACCGTGATGTCGGCCTCCTTGCAGGGCGCGGAGACCAGCACGCGCTTCGCGCCGGCATCGAGGTGCTTGGCCGCGGCATCGCGGTTGTTGAACAGGCCGGTGCATTCCAGCACGACGTCGACGCCGAGCTTGTCCCAGGGCAGGGCGGCCGGGTCGCGCTCGGCCAGCACCTTGATCTTCTTGCCGTCGATCTTGAGCGCGTCCTTCAGCGCCTCGACCTTGCCCGGATAGGCGCCGTGCACCGTGTCGTGCTTGAACAGATGCGCATTGGCCTCCGCCGTGCCGAGATCGTTGAGCGCGACGAACTCGATGTCCTTGCGCTTGGCCTCGAGCGCGGCGCGCAGCACCAGCCTCCCGATCCGTCCGAAACCGTTGATGGCTGCCCGCACGGCCATGCCTTGCCTCCCTGTCCTAGTGAGATTGGTCCCGTGAGATGATGGCCTGGGTCGCCCCTGCGACCCGGCCCGTCAGGCGTAAGTGCCGAGGGTGGCCTCGCCGTTCGCCTTGGCACGTTCGAAGAAAGCCTGTTGAGCGGCCTCGAGATTATCGGCCTTGCCCCCCCAGGCCTTGAGCGGTGCCGCCTGGAGTGCCCGGCCGTAGGAAAAGCTGAGCTTCCAGGGCAGGCTCTCGCCGAGCTTGTTCATCGCGTTCAAATGCAGGGTCGCGACCTCGTCGGACTGGCCGCCCGACAGGAACACGATGCCCGGCACCGCCGCCGGCACGCTGCGCTGGAAGCAGCGCACGGTGCGCTTGGCGACCTCCTCGACTCCGGCCTGCTCGGGGCAGTCCGTGCCGGAGAGCACCATGTTGGGCTTGAGCAGCGTGCCTTCCAGCTCGACTTCCTGGACCGCGAGCTCGGCGTAGACGCTGCGCAGCACCTCCTCGGTCACCCATTCGCAGGCGTCGATGTCGTGGTCGCCGTCCATCAGCACCTCGGGCTCGACGATCGGCACCAGGCCGGCCTCCTGCGCCAGCGCGGCATAGCGCG
Source organism: Kiloniellales bacterium (assembly GCA_022360075.1). The sequence continues at coordinate 2,442 of JAKSDN010000288.1, forward strand.
CCAGGGCATGGGCGTTGGCCGCCGCGCAGGCCGGGCTCGGAATGTCGTCGCCGATCTTGTAGACCGCCCGCCACTTGGTGAAGCGCGCGCCCAGCGAGGCATATTCCTCGAGCCGCTCGCGCAGGCCGTCCAGGCCCTCGGTCACCGTCTCGCCGGGATGCAGGGCGAGCGGCTTGGCGCCCTTGTCGACCTTGATGCCGGGGATGATCCCCGATGAGCTCAGCATCTCGACCAGCGGCGTGCCGTCGCTGGCCTTCTGGCGAATGGTCTCATCGAACAGGATGGTCCCGCTGATGTACTTGTTGGCGCCGGGCGTCGAGAACAGCATCGAGCGGTAGTCGCGCCGGTTCTCCTCGGTCGATTCCAGGGAGATCTGATCGAAGCGCTTCTTGATCGTGCCGGTGCTCTCGTCCGCGGCGAGGATCCCCTTGCCGTCCGCCACGATGGCCTTGGCGGTCACGGCGAGATTAGCTGCGGTCATGTTTCTCGGTCTCTCCTTAGAGAATTACGAACGGCCGCCCCGCGGCCGCGGTTCAAAGCCTTACAGGCGTGCCTTGACCGCCTCGACGACGGCCTCGGGCGTGATCTTGAAACGGGCGTAGAGTTGCTTCGCCGGCGCGGAGGCGCCGAAGCTGCGCATGCCGACGACGCTGCCGTCCAGGCCGACCCAGCGCTCCCAGCCGAAGGGCGCGGCGGCCTCGACCGCGATGTGCAGAGCGCCGGGCCCCAGCACCTCGTCGCGGTAGTGGGCCGGCTGCTCTTCGAACAGCGCCCAGCAGGGCATGGAGACCACGGCGGTGGCGATGCTCTCGGCCTCGAGCTGCTCGCGCGCTGCCAGGGCGATCTCGACCTCTGAGCCGGAGCCGATCAGGGTGACCTGCCGCTTGGCGTTGGCCGGTGCCAGGATATAGGCGCCGTGGGCCGAGCAGCTCTCGCTGTCGTCGCCGCGCAGCGTCGGCAGCCCCTGGCGCGAGAGCGCCAGGACCGACGGCCGCTCGGCGTTCTCCAAGGCGAGTTCCCAGCATTCCGCCGTCTCGATCGTGTCGGCGGGCCGGAAGACGAGCAGGTTGGGCATCGCGCGCAGGCTGGCCAGATGCTCGACCGGCTGATGGGTCGGGCCGTCCTCGCCGAGCCCGATCGAGTCATGGGTCATGACATGGATGACCCTTTGCCCCATGAGCGCCGCCAGGCGGATTGCCGGGCGGCTGTAGTCGGAGAAGACGAGGAAGGTGCCGCCGTAGGGGATGATGCCGCCGTGCAGAGCCATGCCGTTCATGGCCGCGGCCATGGCGTGCTCGCGCACGCCGTAGTGGATGTAGCTGCCGGAGAAGTCCTCGGCCGTGATCACCTGCTGGCTCGCGGCCTTGGTGCCGTTCGAGCCGGTCAGGTCGGCCGAGCCGCCGATGAGGCTCGGGATGGCCTCGCTCAGCGCCTCGATCACCCGCTGGGAGGAGACCCGCGTCGCCAGGCTCGGCTTCTCCTCCAGCGCCGCGCGGGTGATCTTGCGGATCGCCTCGCGCCAGCCCTCGGGCAGCGCGCCGGCGAGCTGTTGGGTGAAGGCCTCGCGCGCCGCGGGATCGAGCGCCTGCAGCCGCTGATCCCAGGCGCCGCTCAAGGCGCGGCCGGTGCCGCCCAGGGCGCGCCAAGCCTCGAGGATGTCGTCGGGGATCTCGAAAGGCGGATCGGTCCAGCCGAGCTGCTCGCGCGTGCCGGCGACCTCTTCCTCGCCCAGCGGCGCGCCATGGGTCTTGGCGGTGCCGGCCTTGGTCGGCGCGCCGTAGCCGATGGTCGTGCGGCAGGCGATCATCGATGGATGCTCGCTCGCCTGCGCAGCCTCGATGGCGGCCGCGATGGCCTCCGGGTCGTGCCCGTCGATGCGCTGCACGTGCCAGCCATAGCCCTCGAAGCGGGCCGCGGGATCGTCGGAGACCGAGAGCTTGGTCGGCCCGTCGATGGAGATCTCGTTGTCGTCGAACAGCACGGTCAGCTTGTGCAGGCGCAGGTGCCCGGCGAGCGAGGCGGCCTCGTGGCTGATGCCCTCCATCAGGCAACCGTCGCCGGCGATCACGTAGGTGCGGTGATCGACCAGCGCGGCGCCGAAGCGGGCGGCGAGGATGGCCTCGGCCAGGGCCATGCCGACGGCGTTGGCAAAGCCCTGCCCCAGGGGGCCGGTCGTGGTCTCGATGCCCGGCGCGTGGCCGTGCTCGGGATGGCCGGCGGTGCGGCTGTCGAGCTGCCGGAAGTTGCTCAGCTCCTCGATCGTCATCGCCGGATAGCCGGTGAGATAGAGCAGGGCATAGAGCAGCATCGAGCCGTGGCCAGCCGAGAGCACGAAACGGTCGCGGTCGGCCCAGTCGGGCCGGGCGGGGTCGAATTTCAGAAAGCGGCTGTAGAGCACCGTCGCGACGTCGGCCATGCCCATCGGCATGCCCGGATGTCCGCTATTGGCCTTCTGCACGGCGTCCATGGCCAGGACGCGGATGGCATCGGCCATTTCCTTGTGCGACAACGCCTGCGCCTCCGAGTGCGCGGCGACGCTAGAGCGCAAAGCGTCCATCGAGGACTCCGACAACACGCGCGTGTTAGTGGGTTGAACGACGTCGAGGACTGCCCTCAGACGGGTTGGCCGCAAGATGCCGACAGCGCCCCGTGCCGTCAACCGCCTATGACGCGGTCAAAGCGCAGCCTGTGGCAAAGACGTGACAGCTTGTTTTGGTCGGGTGCGATACCGGGCCGGCCATTGACCGCCGCGGACCGGCCCGCCTATCCTGCCCGCCGCGGTCGCGCCGACCGCGTCAGAGAGCTGATAAGGCAGACGAAAGCGATGCCGGGCGTAGAGCAAGCCGCCGAGAGACTGAGCGCCGCCGTGGCTCGGCTGGAGCAAGCGATCGAGGCACGGCAGCAGTCGAGCAACGGCGAGGCCGAGGCCTTGCGCGCCGCCCTCTCCGAGTCGCAGGTGCAGACTGCCGCCCTCAAGGAAGCGACCGAGACGGTGTCCGGCCGCCTCGATGCCGCGATCGAACGCCTCAAGGGCGTGCTGGAGGACTGACGTGGCTCAAGTCGCCATCGTGATCAACGGCCGCAGCTATCGGGTGAGCTGCGACGAGGGCCAGGAGGAACGGGTCCTGGGGCTGGGTCACCGGGTCGACCTGATGGTCAGCGACCTGGTCACGCGCGTGGGCCAGGTCGGCGAGATGCAACTTCTGGTCATGACGGCGCTCCTGCTGGCCGACGAACTCGACGAGGCCATGACCCGGATGGAAACGCTGGAGGCCAACGCCGGCGGTCACGAGGAAGTCGCGGCCGAGGCCTTGGAAAGCTGCGCCCGGCGCCTCGAGGGCATTGCCGCCCGCCTGGAAGCTGTCTAGATAAGGGCTCCGGTCACGGTGCTGCGGGGTGCGTCAGGCCGCTCGATCCCTGGGGCCAATAAAGTCCTCTAGGGAGCTGGCTCTGCCGGAGTCGTGGCTTCGGTACACGGCGCCCACCTGCTTTTGCAGGCCACAGAGGATGAGCGTCGGCCAACGGCCTTCGCGGCACCGCCGACCTTGCGCCAA
>JAKSDN010000301.1 GCA_022360075.1 Kiloniellales bacterium
CGCAACGAAGCGGCGCACGCCCGGCAGCACGTAGACGCCCCGGCGCAGCAGCGCCAGGTCGAGGCGGCGCATGAGCGCGGTATCGCTGTTGATGATGTCGACCTGGCTGCGCGGCTCCTCGGTCATGAAGAGAAGCTGCCAGAATGACGCCCGGCCGGCGGCGATGGCCGGCAGGCCGTGATCGTCCAACACGGCCTGCAGCGATGACGTCAGCCGATCGGCCTTCTCGCGCAGGGTCCGGTAGAAGCCCGGCTGCTCGAGCTGGGTGATGGTCGCAAGGCCTGCCACCGCCGCCACGGGATTGCCGTGCAGCGTGCCGTTGATGTAGGCGTAGTCCGCCTGGCCCTTGTGCTTCGGGTTGGCCCGCTCGATGATCTCGGCCCGACCGGCGACGCAGCCCAGGGGACCGCCGCCGCCGACGATCTTGCCGTAGCTCGCCAGGTCCGGAATGACGCCGAAGTAGGCCTGGGCGCCGCCGAGCGCGAGCCGGAAGCCGGTCACGACCTCGTCGAAGATCAGCAGGATGCCGTGCTTGTCGCAGAGCCGGCGCAGCCCTTCGAGAAAGCCTGGCTGCGGGAAGATGATGCGCTGCACGGGCTCGACGATGATCGCGGCCAACTCCTCGGCGTGACTCTCGACGATGCGCGAGACGGCCTCGAGGTCGTTGTAGGGCGCGACCAGCACCGTGGACGGCAGCGCCTCGGGCACGCCGCCGCTGTCCACGCTGCCGACCGGATAGTTCGCCGGCGCCGCGGGAAACAGGCTGACGGCCGAGTAGTCGTGATTGCCGTGGTAGGCGCCTTCGAACTTGAGGATCTTGTCCTTGCCCGTGAAGGCGCGGGCCATGCGCAGGGCGTAGAAGGTCGCTTCGGAGCCGGTCGTGGTGAAGGTGATCTTCTCCGCGCAGGGGATCAGCCGGACCAGCGTCTCGGCCAGCTCGACCGCGACATCGGTCAGCGAGCCGAAATGATGCAGGCCATTCGGCACCTGGGCCTGCACGGCCTCGATGACCGCCGGGTGCGCATGTCCCAGGATGTTGGCGCCCGCACCACCGACGTAGTCAAGATACCAGCGGCCATCGACGTCCTGGACCTTCGCCCCTTCGCCGCGCTGGATGATGAAACGAACGTCCTCGGGCAGGGCGTAGCCGCCGAGTCCGGCGCCGGGCAGCGTGGCCTCGGCGATGTCGAAGTAGTCGCGCTGGGATTTGTGGGCGTGGCCGACCTCTATAGGCAGGGCAGCTGCCGCATGAGAATGCTTGGAAGCTGTCATCGGTCGCGGATCTCCATCCAATGGGCGCTGCGTCGAACCTTTCCTTTCGCCGTCATTGCGAGCCGGCGAGAGCCCGCGTGGCAATCCAGAGCGAACGCTCCGGCGTCGACAGGCTGGATTGCTTCGCTCCGCTCGCAATGACGAGGCTCAACGTTGGGGTCATTGGCATCACAGCTTTCCCTCAAGCATCGACCGCCTCGCGCAGCCATTCGTGCAGCTTGGCGATCGAGTGTTCGGAATCGATGCCCTCGTCCGGGTTCACGACCAGGGGACCGGGGCGGTAGCCCATCGAGCCCAGGCCGCGCTGCACCCGTCGCAAAAGCGCCAGGTCCTCCGCGAAGGTCGTATCGCGGTCGAGGTCGATCACCTTCTGAAGGCTGTCGTCCACGATGCCGTCGCGCGAGTACCAGCCGCGGTAAACCCGCGTGTCGTCCACCGCGAGCGGTTGCCAGTGATAGGTGTTGACCAGGCCCGAGGGGTAGATCTGCAAGCTGAAGCCCGGCCAAAGGAAAAAGGAGCCGTAGTCCGAGCCGGAGGTGTCGTACCAGGCGGTCTCGCCGGACTGCGCCCTGGCCCTGTGGTGCAGGCACTTCGTCGCGCCGAAGGGCTGGATGTTGTAGCTCTGCGCATCGATCACGCCCGACGCGAAAGTCGGATGGACGACCTTGCAATGATAGCACTCGTTGTAGTTCTCGATCGCCACCAGCCAGTTGCAGCTCTCCCGGGTGTCGTGCTCGTGCGCGAAGACTCGCTCGTCGACATCGGGACAGAAGGCGCGAATCTCCTCCTCCACGCCCGGAAATGCCGTCGCCATCGGCGGGGCTTCCGAATCCAGGTTGACGAAGACGAAGCCGCAAAGAACTTCCAGCCTCACCTCGGTGAGGCAGATGCCGGTCGGGTCGAAACCCGGGAGGCCGCGGGTGCGCGGGGCGTTGCGCAGCTTGCCGTCCAGCTCGTAGGACCAGGCGTGGTAGGGGCAGGCGATGAGACGCGTGCGCCCTGTGCCTTCGACCAGCGTATGGCCGCGGTGCTGGCAGACATTGAAGAAACAGCGCAGGCCGCCGGCCCGATCCCGGATCACGAAGAGATCCTGATCGAGGATCGAAAAGGCGAAGTAGTCGCCGGGCTCGGGAATGCGGCTGACATGGCAGGCGAAGAGCCACGAGCGATAGAACAGTCGGTCCTTGGCCCGGGCAAAGACGTCCGGTGCCGTGTAGTAGCGCGCGGAGAGCGCGCGCAGCGGCATGCTTGCCTGACCGTCCATGGCTCCCTCCCTAGCCAAGCGCGCCCAAGCGCGGGTCTTCTTCGTAAATGCCGGCCGCCGAGCGCTCGGCATGAAACGCCTCGATACGCGCCTGGACGTCCTCGCCCGCGCGCGCGACGAGCAATGCGATCAGCGCCTCTAGCAGGCCCGTTGCCGCGGCATGCGACTGGAAGAACTGCGGCGTGTGGGTGGGACAGATCAGCGCCTGGTCCGCCTCCCGCGCCAGCGGTGAGGTCACGCTGTCGGTGATGCCGATCACCCGCGCGCCGCGGCGCTTGGCCATGCGCACCGCGCCCATGGTCTCCGCCCGGTAGGGCTGGAAGGTCAAGGCGACCAGCAGGTCGTCCTTGGCGATGAGCGCCAGGTCGTCGACCGGATGCGAGCCGTGGCGCGGGATCGGCACGATGTGGCCGAAGGCCATGCGCGTCACGTACCAGAACTGATGTGCCAGGTTGTAGGCCGCGCCCAGCCCCAGCACGTAGACCCGCTCGGCCTCCAGAATCGCATCGCAGGCCTTCTCGAGCGCCTTGACGTCCTGCTTTTGAAATCCGCGCTCCAGGTTGTCGGCGATGGCCGCCGCCATCTCGCCCAGAATCGCCGCCGAGCCGCCCTTGCCCGCCATCTCCTGGAGCCAGCGCGCCCGGTCGCGAAAACCGCCCAGATCGTCGGAGACGACGAAGTCGCGGAAGCGCTCGCGCATCTCGTCATAGCCCTCGAAACCGATCAGCCGCGCCAGGCGGACGAAGGCGTTCGGGTGGACCGCGGTCTTGGTCGCGAGCGATCGCATCGACTGCACGCCAACCTCGCGCGGGTTGTCGATGACACAGCGGGCCGCCGCCTGCAGGGCCGGCGGCATGGCGGGAAAGGCCTCCGTCAAGGCGGCGATCACGGCCCTGGCGGTCTTCGGCGGCTGGCTCAAGCCGTATCACTCCCGTTGACAGTGATACAACTGTATCATAACCTGCGCAGAGATCAAGACGCCGGCAAGGCGCCCGTGCGCCCGGCGGCGGACATCTTCCATGGGGATCGCAGCTTGCGGAGGTGATCGTGGACCAGGAGCGATTCGACAAGGGACTGGCGCAGCGGAAGGCGACCCTCGGCGACGCCTACGTGACGAAGAACCTCGCCGCGGCCGACGAGTTCACCCGCCCCTTCCAGGAGATGATGACGGAGTGGTGCTGGGGCTTCGGCTGGGGCGACGAGGCCATCGATCCCAGGACGCGCAGCCTGATGAA
>JAKSDN010001185.1 GCA_022360075.1 Kiloniellales bacterium
ATCCGCTGGGCACCGACCAGTTCGGACGCTGCGTCCTGTCGCGCTTGATCTACGGCGCGCAGGTCTCGCTCCAGGTCGGCTTCTGGGTAGTCCTGATCTCCCTCACCTGCGGCACCCTGATCGGCGCGCTCGCGGGCTTCCTCGGCGGTTGGATCGAGCGGGCCATCGTCGCGCTGATCGACATCATGCTGGCCTTTCCGGGCTTCCTGCTCGCGCTGGCGCTGGTGGCCGCCCAAGGCTCGTCGCTGATGTCGGTGATCACGGCCGTCGCGATCGCCTACACGCCGCGGGTCGCCACGGTGATGCGCTCGGTCGTGCTGACCATCCGGCCGCGGCCGTTCATCGAAGCCTCCCATGCCATCGGGCTGACCAAGCTCCGCATCCTGCTCCGCCACGTCATTCCGAACGCGATGCCGCCCGTGATCGTGGTCGCGACGGTAAGCGCGGCGACGGCGATCCTGGCGGAAGCCGGGCTCAGCTTTCTCGGTCTCGGCGTCCAGCCGCCGACACCGACCTGGGGGAGCGTCATCGCCAACGGCCAATCCGTGATCACCACGCGGCCTCTGATTTCGCTCTCCGCCGGGCTGAGCATCGCGGTTGCGGTCATCGGTCTCAATCTGTTGGGCGACGGGCTGCGTGACACGCTCGATCCGCAAATGCGCCGCCAGACCGGCGCCAAGATGCTCTGACGAGGCCGCGATGCATCAGCCGATGGCTCACTCCGCCGGCTCCCGTGCCTCCCAGACGGACTCGTCCGACTCGGTCCCCGTCCTGGAGCTGCGAGATCTCGTCACGCGCTTTCCCGGAGAGGACGGCGCTTTCAGTATTGTCGATGGCGTCAATCTCGCGGTCTCCACCGGCGAGACGCTCGCGGTCGTCGGCGAGTCCGGGTCGGGCAAGACGATGACCTTCCTCTCCGCGGTCGGCCTCGTGCCCCCGCCCGGCCGGGTGGTCAGTGGACAGGTCCTGCTCGACGGAACGGACCTCCTGACGCACACGCCCGAACAGATGCGCGAGGTCCGCGGCACGCGGATCTCCATGGTCTTCCAAGACCCTCTGACCGGGCTCAATCCGGTCTTCACGATCGGCGAGCAGATCGCCGAGGTGCTGCGCGCGCACCGGGACCTTTCCCGCGCCGCTGCGCGCAAGCTTGCGATCGAGCTTCTGGAGCGGGTCCACATCCCCGATCCCGGCCGGCGAGTCGATGACTATCCGCATCAACTGTCCGGCGGGATGCGCCAACGCGTCCTGATCGCCATGGCGATCTCGCTCGGTCCGCGCGTGTTGATCGCCGACGAGCCGACCACCGCGCTCGACGTGACGGTCCAGGCGCAAGTCCTGGAGCTGCTTGCCGAGCTGCGCGAG
>JAKSDN010000755.1 GCA_022360075.1 Kiloniellales bacterium
CTAGTCCCTTGCCCTGCCCGGCGCGCCGGGACGGTCGCCCAGGGGGCGCGGACCATAGCAGAGTGGCCTCTTGGCGGCCAATCGGAATCTCGGTCGGCAAGGCCCGAAATCGAGCAATCCTTAAGCAATGGTCAAGGCTCCGAGGCTAGCTTGACCGGACCGAGAAGGATCCAGGTGGGGGACTTGCGGTGACCGTCCAACCGGAGCGGACTTCCGAGGCGTTCGGCACGGCCGCGCTCAAGGCCATGAAACAGCTAGAGATTCCGGCCAATCCGCAGAACTACGCCGTGTGGTTCACCTATGAGAGCGGTAGCGATCCGGAACTCAAACGGACGCTCGACGGCTGGATCGAGCAGAAGCTGCCCTTCACGCAGGAGCGCTGCGAGGAGGCTTATCAGCGTTTCTTCCAGCAGAACGCCTCCCTGCCCGACCTGGGCGAGGTAAGTCAGGGCATATCGCAGGCCATCGAGAGCGCTCTCTCCGACATCGGCGAGGCCGAGAAGAACGCATCCCAGTACGGGCTCAAGCTGGTCAAGTTCTCCGGCAGCGTCGCGGCGGCGGATGGCTGCGAGGATATCAAGAGCCTGGTTACCGCCGTCGCCGGCGAAACGCGGCGCATGGAGGAGCGCAACCGCGCTCTCGAACAGAGACTGCGCCGCTCGTCCGAACACATCGTGGACTTGAACCAGAAGCTCGCCGACGTAACCAAAGAAGCCATGACGGATTCCCTCACCGGCTTGGCCAATCGCAAATGCTTCGATCTGGAGCTTCGCCGGGCGACACGGAGCTTCGACGAAACCGGCCAGGCCCTCTGCCTGATGTTCCTCGATATCGATCACTTCAAGAAATTCAACGACACCCACGGCCATCAGGTCGGCGACTTGGTCCTCAAGCTCGTCGCCTCGTTCCTTCGGAACGCGGCCGGCTCAAGGGATACGCCCGCGCGCTATGGCGGCGAGGAGTTCGCCATTGTCATGCCGAAGGCCAAGCTTCCAGAAGCCCTTCGCGGCGCCGATGTCCTGCGGCGGGCGATCTCCAGTAAGAACATCACGCGCAAATCCACCGGTGAGCAGCTCGGCCGCGTCACGGTGTCGATCGGCATCGCCGAACACCGATCGGGCGACTCGCCGGAAGAGCTGGTCGAGCGGGCCGATCTGGCCCTCTATGCCGCGAAGAACAAGGGCCGCAACTGCGTGTCCATCGACACGATGGGCAAGGGCTCACCAAACTCCACTTGATCCAAGGCGGGTGGCATCGTTCGTTGTCCGACGCTCGCCATAATCCCGCGACGGACTCCCTGCTTTCAATGGGAAGTTAGAACGCGGACATCCAGCTGCTCGGCTTCGAGCCCCGACCTGGCGAGCGCACCAAACGGCCCACTGAGATGGGTTCTCGCCCTTTAAGGCGAGAGTAGGTCCGTAAGTTGGCTGTAAATATGTGCAGAAACTGCTAAGCTTTTCATATGGAAAGCGCCATTTCTTTTCTATCTTAGCGGGAATTTTTCTGAATAGGTTTTCACACCTATGCAGCCTGTTGTATAGATTTTTGTAAAGTGGGAATCGCAAAATGGCGGCGGTCCGGGTCCGAGAGATCCAATGCAACCGGCGAATAGAATACAACCAGAGATTAGCAAAACAGCGACCCGGCCCGCCGACAGCCTCATGGCCTCGGCAGCATTGGGAGCGTTCAAGCCGTCGCGGCTCTCTCTTGTCAGGATCGTCCTGCGCACCATGGTCAAGGAGCGCTGGCGTATCGAGACCGATCGCTGGGACCTGGACAGCGAAGGCCACGGTACCGCGATCTATCGCATACGCACCCCGGACCGCAGCTTGAGCTTCGTGATCTTTTCCGAGCGCGTCCCCGAAGAGCGGCGCTCGGATCGGGTCATCGCCGAGCGCTTCGACGCTCAGGCCTTTCTCAGCCTCAACGAATCCAGCCAGGCGCGGATCGACGAGCAAAGGCATCAGTTGCGCGACCTACGGCTCGGCCGCGCGGACGCGCAGACGATCGGATGGTCCCGCGCCAACCGCAGCCGGGAGTGCTTCGATCTGGTCGTCGAATGCCTGGCCGACGGCCGCCAGCCGGATATGCCAGCCGCCATCGAAACGGGGCATCTGATGCATAGCCTCGGATTCTGGGGAGACGGAAGGCGCGGAACTCTGGCAACCGCCGGATTCCACGAGACGGAGTTTCTCGGCAGAGCCTTCCACGCCGAAGCTCTCACGCTTTTCCTTTGGCGGCAGTTCAGCATCGACCTCGTGGAGCACCTCGCCGTCTGTCGGTCGCCCGGCGCGGCTGGCCTCACCCCCGAGTGGCGCCGCTACTTCGGGATAGGCATGCTGTCGGATCTCGGCCTCGTCCCATTCGTCGTCGCCCACCCCAAGCAGCTAGACAGTTGGATCCTGACGCGCGAGATCGCGATCGGGCGCTGCCTGTCGATGCCCGCCCGGCCCGACAGTCCCGAAGTCACGCGCCTTGCCGCGCTTCTGGATCGGGCCATCGCTTACGGCCGGGAAGGCGCCGATGATCGCGAGCCCACAAGGCAGCGGCGCGATGAGATGAGTCGAGGCCTGGAGCAACTTCGAAAGATGATCGGCGAGTTCCGCGCAGAAGGGACTTTTGCCGGACAAAGCGCCGATTACCCCTGGCGCGCCTTGGCCGATTGGGCGCGGCGCGAGCTGCACCTCGAGTGCCAGGAACAGCTCCATTCTCTGCTGATCGAGGTCTACCCCGACATCGCCGACTATCTCGAACCCAACATCCGCACCGCCCCGGAAGAGACGAGTGACGTGGAGGCCGGCGATTCCATTGGTCGGCTGCGCAACTTTCTTCAGGAGCGCTACGACTGGGTCTTCAAGCTCGATCCGACCGACGAGCGCGCCGGTCGTTGTTATTGGTATGTCTCGGAGGACGGCTTCGAGCACCGCCGCGGAACGCGAGGCTCGGAAAGAGATGAGGCCTTCGAGACCTTCGTCGACGTTTGCGGCGAGGTTCGCGCCCTAGCCCAGGATCTGGAAGCCGTTGCCGACAAGGTGCTGCTCTCGCGCTTCCTGCTCGATTATCCCTGGCGCCGCGACATCGTCGAGCGCGTGCAATCCACGGCGGGCCTGAAGTACGGCGAGGTTCAGGCCGATCTTTGCCGCTCGGACTTCGAGCCCAGTCAGCTCATCCGCTTCGTCATGGCGCAATACGGATTCGACAGGACCGTTACCCTCTCACCGCTCTGGGTGCGAGGGGCTTGTCTGCAGGGCGGTCCGCTCAAGGAAGAGATTGCTGCGGGAAGAGAGGGGGACTGGCTCTTCCCGCTCAAGCCGGACACGGAGATGTAGCAAAAAGACAACGATGATTTTGATAATAGATACTTTTCCTCAAGCAGGCGTTCTCGGCACAAGCACCCGGCGCCATCGAGACTACGGCGGCGCCGACGAAACGGTTCCGGGCTCAGAGCCTAGGTCCACGAGCCGGGGCCGGCCGTTCAAGCCAAGGCGCCATCGCCTTGGTCAGTTGCCGCGCCATTCTCCGCGATGAAGCCATCGGAATGATGGCTTAGGCGATGCGTGTCACGCTTCATGAAGCCGGCTTGCTCTATGCCCGCGTCCTGCAGGCGCTTGGCGTGCCCAAAGGTGCCGTCCGTGCGGCCGTGCGCATGGCCCTCTGGGCCGACATCTACCATGGACTCGGCGCGACCTTCATGTATCGGCGCTACCGGGAAGGTTCGATCGCAGGTCAGGCCAAGCCGAGAATTCTGCGGGACTCTCCGGATGCGACGGTCGTGGATGGAAACGGCCTGTCCTCTCTGCTCGTTGGACCCGCGATCCTGGATCTCGCGACCGCCAAGGCAAACGCAGCCGGCCAAGGGCTGATGACGGGGACCGGTATGACCGATCTGCTGTGGTTCGGGCAGCTCGCCCAGCAGGCAAGCCGCCGCGGACTCGTCTGTGCCCTCTCGTTCCAAGCCTCGGCCGAGCAGGCCGAGGTCGCAGACCTTGCCGAGCTCTACAGCACGGGCCGCGGCATCGTGGCCCTGCCAAGCATCGGCCGCTCGTTGTGGATCGAGGTCCCCTCGCCGCCGCTCAGCCACAATCTCCTGATGGATAGCGGCTCGATCTTCCACTTTGAATCCCTGCCGGAACGAACCCTGGTCCGTGCCGGGCCGGGCAGCTCGGGATTTACACTCGCTCTTTGGCGGCTCGAACGTCCGGAGCTGGAGGCCCTCGGGCGAGAGCTGCTCGAAAGGGCAGCAATCAACGAGGCGCAGATCTTCGATCAAAGGCGGGTGCGACGCCGCGCCCTCTCGAAGGGCCTGGAGGTGGAAGAGGACCTCTATCGCAGACTGCTGGAGATCAGCCTCAACACCCTCGCCCCGTCATCCGAAACGGAGCGTTCGACGGCGCGCGACGGCTGAGGTACGCAGGAGTAAGGAGAAGGAGGAGCGCTTTCGGCGGCAGGGCCGCCGCCCGAGTCGTAAATCGGCCTATGACTCCGGCGGTCGGCTTGGTCGGGTGACGATCCAGCAGGCCACCGCCAAAAGCGTCAGGCCCATGGCCAAGGCCCAGTACCAATCGATCCGCACGACGAAGACGACGTAGAGCTGGCTGAGGGTCATCATGGTGACGGCCAGGAGCTTCGCCTGGACTGGGATGACCTGATGCTCGCGCCAGGCCCGGGCGAACGAACCCAGGCGCGGATGGTGATAGAGCCAGTCGTGGAACCGCCGGGAGGAACGGGCGAAGCACCACAGCGCGAGCAGGACGAAGGGCGTCGTCGGCAGAACGGGCAAGAAGATGCCGACGACGGCGATCGCGACGAAAGCCCAGCCGAGGCCGATCAGTGCGTAGTGCAGCAGGCTCTTCTGCTGCGCGCGATCGAGGGGTACATCGTCGTGGACGATCAGGCTGTCACCGATCCCCTCGGCCTTTCGGGTCTGGTCAAAAGCGCTCACGGGTCGCCCTGAAGGTCATGTCCTGCCAGTCCTCCTGGGTCCGGTTCAGATCCCAGGCGTTGCGCGCCAGAAAAACCGGATGGCCGTCGCGATCCTCGGCGACGGCGTTTCGATTGCGCTCGACGAAGCGCTTAAGCGCGGCCGTGTCATCCGACTCGACCCAGCGAGCGCTACTGAAGGACGCCGTCTCGAAGCGCACGCTGACCCCGTATTCACTCTCGATACGCTGGCCCAGCACGTCAAGCTGGAGCTGGCCGACGACGCCGACGATCCAGTCGCTGCCGGTCACGGGGCGAAAGACCTGCGCTACGCCCTCTTCCGACAGATCCTCCAGGGCTCGGCGCAGATGCTTGGCCTTCATGGGATCGGTCAGCACGGCGCGGCGCAGGATCTCGGGCGCGAAGTTCGGGATGCCGGTGAAGCGCAGGGCCTCGCTCTCGCTCAGCGTATCGCCGACACGAAGCGTGCCGTGGTTGGGCACGCCGATGATGTCTCCGGGCCAAGCCTCTTCGGCGAGCTCCCGGTCCTGCGCGAAGAAAAAGATCGGGTTATGCACACCGATCGTCTTGCCGGTCGCCACCTGGCGCAGCTTCATGCCGCGGCGGAAGCGACCGGAGCAGATGCGCATGAAGGCGATGCGGTCGCGGTGGTTGGGATCCATGTTGGCTTGGACCTTGAACACGAAACCCGTGACCTTGTTTTCGCCCGGCACGATCGCGCGCGGCTCCGCCGGCTGGGTGCGCGGCGAGGGTGCGAAGCGCTTCAGACCGTCGAGCAGGCGGCGCACGCCGAAGTTCTTCAAGGCGCTGCCGAAGAAGACCGGCGTCAGATGGCCTTCATCGTAGGCTTTTTGCTCGAAAGGCGGACAGGCTGCTTGGATCAGCTCGCTCTCCTCGGCGAGCTGGGCGCGCTCGGCCTCGTCGATCAGCCCTTCGCTCTCCGCGCTCTCGATGGCGAGGCCGCGATCGAGGACGCCGTTGCCGTTGGCCTGCGCGAAAGGCAGGAACTCGTCGTTCGACAGATCGAAGCAGCCGCGGAAACGCCGCCCCATGCCGACCGGCCAGGTCACGGGCACGGCATCCAAGGCCAAAGTCTCGCTGATCTCGTCGATCAGCTCGAAGGGGTCGCGCGCCTCACGGTCGAGCTTGTTGATGAAGGTCGTGATCGGGATGTCGCGCAGGCGGCAGACCTCGAGCAGCTTGCGGGTCTGCGGCTCGATGCCCTTGGCCGCGTCGATCACCATGATCGCGGAATCGACCGCCGTCAGCGTGCGGTAGGTGTCCTCGCTGAAGTCCTCGTGGCCCGGCGTGTCGAGCAAGTTGAAGGTCAGGTCCCGATAGACGAAGGTCATGACCGAGGTGGTCACCGAGATCCCGCGTGCCTGCTCGATCTTCATCCAGTCCGAGCGCGCCCGCCGGCGCTCGCCCCGCGCCTTGACCTCGCCGGCCAAATGGATGGCGCCGCCCATCAGCAGCAGCTTTTCGGTCAGCGTCGTCTTGCCCGCGTCCGGATGGGAGATGATCGCGAAGGTCCGCCGCGCACGCGCGGCCGCTTCGACGGACGGGGGCGACGATGTCATGGCTGCCGAAGTCACGGTCTTTCCACTCGATGCAGACAAGGCGGTCAAACAAGCCGGGCCGAGGCATGGGCTGCCGTCTCGGAGCCGATGCCGGTGTTACCGGAAAAGGGTTAACGAAAGCAGGCCCTGGAGATGTAGTACGCCGGCCCGAGCTTGCAAAGGCCCAACGGTGCCGCGCAGAACGCGGCGGGACAGGGCGGTTTCTTCTGTTATGCTGTTAACCATGTCCGAGCGTAAGGCCTCGACCGTGGAGGATGCCGTGGCCCGGCTCTTGGCGCGGCGCCAGGAGATCCATGACCTGACCGCGACCAGTGCCGAGGACCGGCGGCCCGTCGAGCTCGACCAGACCCGGGTCGGGCGCCTCTCCCGCATGGACGCCCTGCAATCCCAGGCCATGGCGCTCGAGACCGAGCGGCGGCGCGCCTTGGAGCTGCGCCGGATCGCCGCCGCCTTGCAGCGGCTCGAAGAAGGCGAGTACGGCTATTGCGTGACTTGCGGCGAGGAGATCCCGATCGAGCGGCTGTCCGTCGATCCGGCGACGCCGCAGTGCGTCGACTGCGCCCGCCAAGGCCCGAAACCGCAACTCTGAACGTGGGCGACCAGCAACTCCGAGGAGCGAAATGAGCCGTCAAGAGACTGCCTTGATCGTGGGGGCCGGTTCAGGTCTCAGCGCCGCCCTCGCGCGTCTTTGCGCCAAGCAGAGCATGCGGGTCGCGCTGGCGGCGCGCAACACGGCCAAGCTGGACGGATTGCTCAGAGAGACCTCGGCGCGCGCCTATAGCTGCGATGCGAGTGACGGTGCCGAGGTCGAGACTCTCTTCCGAGCGGTCGAGGCGGACTTCGCGACGCCCGACCTGGTGGTCTACAATCCGAGCTTCCGGACTCGCGGGCCCCTGATCGAGCTCGATCCGGACGATGTCGAGAAGTCGCTGCGGATTACGGCCTTCGGTGGATTCCTGGTCGGTCAGACGGCGGCGCGCCGCATGCTCGAACGCGGCAGCGGCAGCATTCTCTTCACCGGCGCTTCGGCGAGCGTAAAGGGCTATGCGAAATCGGCCCCCTTCGCGATGGGCAAGTTCGCCCTGCGCGGTCTCGCCCAATCCATGGCGCGGGAGCTGGCCCCGCAGAACATCCATGTCGCCCATTTCGTCATCGATGGCGGAATTCTCTCTGGTGGCGACTCGGGCGATGATAGTCAACTACACCCCGACGCCATCGCGGAGAGTTATCTGCAGATCCATCGGCAGCACCGCAGTGCGTGGACCTGGGAGGTCGAGCTTCGGCCATGGACCGAGCGCTTCTAGGCCAGGAGGCCAGCAAGAGCGAGACTTCGACAGAGATTAGGCGAGCATTCGAGATCAGATCATGAGCAAGAAACTCTTCAGCTACCAGATCCAGGGTCCCTCGTCGGGCCGCGCCCAGAACGGCGAGTTGGAAGCCAAGGACCTGAATGACGCGCGGCGGCGCCTGCGCGGCCTGCTCGGGGTCCTGAAGCTGCCGCCCGGAACCACGATCCAGCCCTCCGATGCCCTGGACGGCCAGCGGGCCCAGGCCCGCTCGGCGAAGCTACGCCATCTGCTGAAGGTCCTGGGCGAGCATCATGAATGGCTCAAGGGCAAGGGAGTCGGTGCGCGGGCGGACCTGTCGGGGCTCAACCTGACGGGCGTCGCGCTCGCGAAAAAGAACCTCTCCCACGCGGACCTGGCGGCCGCGGACCTGAGCGGCGCCGATCTCGCGGGCGCGACGCTGTCGGGCGCGAACATGGTGCGGACGAACCTGGTCGGGGCCAATCTGAGGAACGCCGACCTGAGCGGCGCCGACCTGACGGAGGCCGATCTTCGCGACGCCATCCTGACCGGCGCCAAGCTGCAGGGGGTCGACTTCTGGCGGGCCAATCTCAAAGGCTGCGCCATCTCACCCAAGGCTCTCCACGCCGCCCTCGAGTGCCGCTAGTGGTTCGACTCCGACATTCCGATCCCGGAATGTCGGGCCGCCCCACGTAAGAGGGGCAAAAGTCCGGGCCATGTTGGCCGTATCGAGCGATGGTGGCGCATTCCGGTCTTGGCTGCAGTGCTGGCGTGCGTGCTTCGAGACGCCTCTTTGGGGCTCCTCAGCATGAGGAAGGCCTTTGCCGGCATTAAGATTGCTCCTCATGCTGAGGAGCGCTCGACAGAGCGCGTCTCGAAGCACGCAGGCTGTTTGTCCAGCGCTCCAAGCCTCTTGTCGTTCCTGTCGAAGAACGCCGGTCTATTCTCGCCCGGCCTTTTACTCCTCTTACCCGCCCCACTAGGTAACTCTTTGTTTGGGTTCAATTCTGATCGACACTCGATCCAATTTCATCGGACTCAAGTGTCGGAATTGGACCACTAGGACACTCGCACGGGAGAGGATTTGAGATCGGGCGCCTGTGGCCTCGTCCGGAGAGGGCACGAAGCCCGAGGCTGTCAGCCGACCAGGTTCAAGACGCCGATGGCGCCGAAGCTGGCGATCGCCGAGACGAGCAAGGGCAACTCGACCGATGGATTGAGCGCCGCGGTGTCTTCGTCGGCCGCGGCCAGGCTCAGGGCGATCAGCAAGAGCGAGACGACGGCGAGTTCGGTCGATCGGAAAGCAAAGGCGACGATGGCAAAGGGAATGCCGCAGTTCTGGAAGAACACCGGCAGAAGCGGCACCGTGAGCGCCCGCCTGAGAACCGGCTCCTCGAACACGAGACGCCAAAACAGGACGGCCATCACCGAAAGGTAGACGGTAACGCTCAAGGCGACGAGGACGGCCGTCGCATTGCTCACGACGTCGACCATCTCAGGAAATCCGGACTCGCAAAGAAAAAGTTGCAGCGTTAATCATTATTATTTACCTCCCTGTAGAAAAAGTCGCCTCCACAGACACGAGGCATTATAGGCAGTCACAAATCATAATCCAGTGTAGAACATGGTTAAGCCGCTTTTTCTCTACTTTGATTAGAGAGAAAGGTTAATTTAACATCAGGGCTGCGTGAATTAGGTGTCGCGACTCTGCCCCACCGCATGGATTCGTCGCGGCCTCGGCGGCGACCGCCGGCCACCAAGTTTTGGCGGCTACATGCCTTCCGCCAGATCGGCGAGCCCGTCGCGATCGTCGAGCAAGATCCGGCCGCCGGTCTCCATGGAGATCAAGCCGACCTTGCGCAGTTGGGTGAACGTCCGGCTCACGGTCTCGGTCGTCAGGCCGAGATAGTCGCCGATGTCGCTGCGGCTCATGGGCACGAAGACGGGGTTCTCGGGCTGCCCGCGCCGGACGGCGTTGTGGGCAAGCGTGAGCAGGAACGAGGCTACCCGCTCCTTGGCGGTCTTGCGCCCCAGCAGAAGCATCTGCTCCTGGGCGACAGCCAGCTCGTGGTTGGCCATGCTCAGCAGCCGCCGCTCCATCTCAGGGAAGCGCTCCAACAGCACTTCGAGGCGCTGGCGCGGATAGCTGCAAAGGACCGCGTGATTGATCGCCTCCGCACCATAGGCGTAGGTCTCGTTGTTCGCCAAACCGAGGAAATCGCCGGGAAAAAGGAAGCCGGTGACTTGACAGCGCCCGTCCGGCAGCAGCTTGAAGACCTTCACGGTGCCCGCGGTCACGCTATAGGCGTGGGCTGCCTCGTCGCCCTCGTGAAAAAGAGATTGGCCCGGATAGAGCTCGACGTTGGAGACGATTGCCGACAGCTCCTGCATCTCGCGCGCCGTCAGGCCGCCGCAGATCGTCATATGACGGACGGTGCAGGCTGTGCAGGGCGAGACCGATGCCGCGCCCGCGCGCTGCGGCAAGGCCTCGGCCAAGGCCGTTTCGCTGCTTTGTCCGAGAAACCGCTGCCTGGTTCCAACCATCTCAAGACACCATCGGCTATGGCTTATCGTGGCTGGGAATCGCCGCTGCCGCAAGCATCTCCCAAGCCGTTGCGGCGTCGAGGCCGGCCCGTTGAAGGGTCACTTCGGCCGACTTTGACCTATGTCAATGCCGTCGGCAGCGGCACGCGAAAAGCTCGACCTCTCAAGGGGATCCTCCAGGCTATGAGAAATCTGAGCATTCGCTCGTTGACGCGACCCAAGATCCACCAGAGCTTCCCGCTCGTTCAGCTCGCGATGCCGAACTGTACGCTGGAGGCCTGGCAGGACTACGCGCTAAGCCACCTCTCACCGGCCGGCTTGCGCGACAGCGGTATTCTCTGTGCCGAGGACGAGCGCGGCTACATCCTCGGCCTTCTGGTCTTCCAGCTTCACCACGACCTCACGGAAGGCAATAGCCTTCTCGTCAAGAAGCTCATCGTCCAGGATCAGTTTCAGAGCGCGCGCCGCGATGTCGCCATGGCCCTGATCCAGGCTGTCGAGGCCATGGCCGACGAGACCCATTGCCGCACGCTGCACGCCCTCGTGCCGGTCACGCCAGGCGGGCGGCGCGACGACTGGCTCTATCAGCTCTTCGTCGAATGCGGCCACGCCACGAACTGCCTGCAGCTCAGCAAGTCTCTGGCCTCGACGAGCGCCGGCCGTCAGCAAGGGCCCATCGCGGAAAACAACTCCCGCTTCTGAGCCCCTCCCCCGACCGAGAGCGCGGCACTAGAGCCAGCGCCCGACCCGCGCTTTATAGGCCCTGTATTCGTCCGCGAACTTTCGCTCGAGGTAGCTCTCCTCGCGGCGGATGACGCCGAGCCCGAGGACGATCGCGCAACCTGCGAGGAAAGGCGCCATTCCGGCGAGGCGCCAGGCCGGCTCGGCCAGAAAGGGCAGCGGCAGGGCGAATTCCCCCCAATCTCCTCGAAACGCCAGTCGCTCTGCTGGTGCTTGCCATGACAGGCCGCGATGCCATGGCCCATAGCAGCCTGGGCATCTGGGCTGTTGGCGTGGACATAGGGCGCCGCCGCGTAGGCGAGCCCGGGAGCCGAG
>JAKSDN010000156.1 GCA_022360075.1 Kiloniellales bacterium
CAGAGGTGATGTCCGGATGGTCGTTGAGATAGTTGGCGACCGCTTGGGCATTGCGGCAGTGCTCACGCATGCGCAGGGGCAAGGTCTCCAGGCCCTGCAGGAACTGAAAGGCGTTGAAGGGGCTCATGGCGTAGCCCAGATCGCGCTGCAGGGTGACCCTGGCCTTCAGGATGTAGGCGATGGGCCCCAGGGGCTTGACCGCCTCGGTCCAAACCGCGCCGTGGTAGCTTGGGTCGGGCTGGTTGAGCAGCGGAAAGCGCGCGGCGTGCTTCTCCCAGTCGAAGCTGCCGCCGTCGACGATCAGCCCGCCGATCGAGGTGCCGTGGCCGCCGATGTACTTGGTGGTCGAGTAGACGACGATGTGGGCGCCGTGCTCGAGCGGCTTGCAGATCACGGGTGCGGCGGTGTTGTCGACGATGAGCGGGATGCCGAGCTCCTCGCCGATCGCGGCCACCTCGGCGATTGGGAAAACGGTGAGCTTGGGGTTCGGCAGGGACTCGGCGTAGAAGGCACGGGTGCGCTCGTCGGCCGCGCGCCGGAAGGCCTCGGGGTCTTCGGGATCGACGAAGCGCACCTCGATGCCCATGGTGTTGAAGGTGTTGGCGAAGAGGTTCCAGGTGCCGCCGTAGAGATCGGTCGAGCTCACGACGTTGTCGCCGGCGCGCGCGATGTTCTGGATCGCCACCGCCGAGGCCGCTTGGCCGGAGCTCACCGCCAGGGCCGCCGCGCCGCCGTCGATCGCCGCGATGCGCTGCTCCAGCACGTCGCAGGTCGGGTTCATGATGCGGCTGTAGATGTTGCCCAGCTCCTTGAGCGCGAAGAGGTTCGCGGCATGCTCGGTGCTGTCGAACTGGTAGGAGGTGGTCTGATAGATCGGCACCGCCACGGCGCCGGTGGCCTCGTCCTTGCGATGGCCGGCGTGCAGCGCCAGCGTCTCGGGGTGGAGGGGTTTGTCGGACATTCCTTGGATCTCCTCGGGGTTCACAGAGATGGGCGGGTGCCGAGCCAGCGATCGAGCGCCGCGCGCCAGAGGGTGGGCGTTGGCTGTTGGTCTGGTGGAGTGGGCGGTGAGAGCGAGCGATCCTCACCCTTC
Organism: Kiloniellales bacterium; assembly: GCA_022360075.1. The sequence goes on from JAKSDN010000156.1 coordinate 1,094, forward strand.
GACAGGCTCAGGATGAGGGCCTGGGGATTGGAGAAATGGTTTGCGGCGCTTTCGCTGGCGTCGCCGAGTCCCCTCATGCTGAGCCTGTCGAAGCATGAGGATCGCTCGGTCCCACCACCGAAACAGACCTCTCGACCGACCTGGGATACAACGCAATCAACATCGAACACGGCGGACCTCCTCCGGCTAGATCGTCATCGGGGCCCACACGCGGTGGCGCTTTAGCGGTTTGGTGACCCGGAGCAAGCTGCCCCATCAAATCCCGGGAGTCCGTCAGGTGGACCAGCCCCCAAACGACAAAGACCGCCGCGGCTCTGCCGGGCGGTCTGACCGCTCGCTTTAGCCGCATTTCTAGAGCGCCCGCAAGCTAAGCTTCAAATCGGCGCTGGGAAGCTACGAAAGCCGATCTCGATTTGGATGTCAAGCAGGAGCGGCTTAAGGTGCTCACCACTGGCCTAGCCTCTCTTGCCGTCCACGTCCAATTTCCCTAGACCCTAGCGGCGACCAACGTTACCGGCGGCTCACCTCATGGATTTCACGCTCTCCGAAGAGCAGCGGGCGTTTCAGGACATGGCGCGGGACTTCGCGGGCCGGGAGATGGCGCCGCATGCCGCGCGGTGGGACGAGGACTGCATCTTTCCGGAAGAGGCGCTGCGCCAAGCGGCGGCGCTCGGCTTTGCCGGGATCTACTGCGGTGAGGACGTCGGCGGCTCGGCGCTCTCGCGGCTCGATGCGGCGATCG
>JAKSDN010000845.1 GCA_022360075.1 Kiloniellales bacterium
AGCAGCCGGCCGCCCGGTCTCGCGGCGCGGCCGGTCCCGATCTCGCCGACTGTGCCCTCGATCACGATCAAGTCGCGATCGCTGCGGCTATCGAGCAGGTATCCGAAGGCCAGGAGCCAGGCAGCGGCGACGCCAAGGCTGATCCAGCCGAAGAGCCGCCGGCGAAGAGGGCGGCCGGTCGCTGTCTGCGGCGTGGCGTCGCCGGCGCTCAAAGCGGACGCCAGTCCGTGATCGCGTCGATCGCCACTTCCATCTCCCAGACCGGGCCGACGGCGAAATGCTTGGTCTTCTCGTAGACGATCGCTTCGGACTCGAATTTCAACGGCTTGTAGAAGCACGCCGGGTCGAAGGCCGCGCGCCCGGCCGAAGGGCCTTGCGGATCGACCACCACCAGCGCCTGCTGCGGTTTCCAGTCGGCCGGCGCGTAGTTCCAGAAGCTATCGCCGGCGACGGCGTTCAGGCAGAGCACGGCCGCGAGCCAGCGCCCGCGGTCTTCCCAGACCAAATCTTGGGTGAAGTCGCCCTCGACGCGGCGGCCGTCGAGGACCAGCCGGTAGAAGGTGAAGCGCCACTCGGCCTTCCCTGGCCCCCAGGTGACGGTGTCGCGCGGCTCCAGGCGCGCGTGCCGGCCGCCGCAGGGCGAAGGCCGCTCGATGGGGTCGGTTTCTTTCCAGGACATGGACCGCTGCCTCTTGGACCCAGATCGCCGGATCTTTTCATGACTTCCTAACGAAATCCTATCCGTCGGGGCGACGGCCGCCGCCGGGTTCCGGGGTTTTCGGGGTTCCGTCTGGGTCTGAGGGGCAGATGGTGAATTCAAGTTGGTGCTGGAGGTCCATGGTGCGTCCTTCGAGACGCCCGCTAGCGCGGGCTCCTCAGGATGAGGATCTTTCTTAATGCCACCATGGCTTTACCTCATCCTGAGAGCTTGTGAAGAAATTGACATGCGGCTGGAATGCCATCCTGCGTCCTTCGAGACGCCCGCCAAGGCGGGCTCCTCAGGATGAGGACATTTCATAATGCCACCAAAGACGTACCTCATCCTGAGGAGCGCCCGACAGGGTGCGTCTCGAAGGACGCAGGATG
>JAKSDN010001370.1 GCA_022360075.1 Kiloniellales bacterium
CGAACGACCGCGTCGCCTTGCGCCCGCTGCGCCGCGGCCGGCGGCCGCGCCGGTCGAGCCAGCCTGAACGTGCACGCATGATCTGCCCCCTTGTCAGGCGGTAGCCCGTCCCCTCTCTGGCTGCGGCACCATAGCAGGCCCGCCCGCGCCGAGAAGCCCCAAACGTCAGGGTGCCGCGCAGCGCCGCACCTCGGTTGACCGAGGCCCTCGCGCTGCCTATCTTCCCGCCGCGGCCAAGCGCCGCCCTCCGGATGGGCCCGTAGCTCAGTTGGTAGAGCAACTGACTTTTAATCAGTGGGTCGCAGGTTCGAATCCTGCCGGGCTCACCACACTGCAGCGGACAACGTGAAATCGTCTCGAACGTCTCGGCGCTTGGCCACGGCCGGGCTGCGCCCGGTGTGCTGAGGCTTCAAGACCTCAGGGCGGTGGTGGGACTAGAGGTCAGGCTTGGAACTCTGGGCATCAAAGCCGATTGGTTCGACGGCCTCGTGAAGAAGTCGGAAATTAGTATACTGTCCCCAGAATTTCCATGAGATTTTCGTCCTTGCGAAGCGCATCCTTCGTCGCATTGCGAAGCTGGGAACGGGCGAAACAGATTGTCAAAGACCAACTGCCAAGTCTGTCTAGTTCTAAGATACAACCCTAAATAATGCATTTCAACCGAAGTTAAATAGTGTAAGAATTATACAAGGTTAACGGTAGATTCAAGGAGATTTATGCGGACGATTCGGAGCCTTTTAGGTCTGAATTAAGAGTGATTCCAAAAATCGAATTTCTGTTCACATAGCTTTGCTTTATTGTACTATGTCACATGAGCGGGGAGGCGATATAAGAACAAAATCCGGAGATGGGACTGAGCTGAAATGCCGTCCAGCGTCACGTTCAAGACCGACGACGTCTGCGAAGCTCCATCGACCGCACAGCTCGCGGCTTATCCTGGACTTCCCGCTATCGAACAAGCCGAGGGCTGCTGGTTCATCGCCGAGAACGGACGAAAATTCTTTGATGCCACCTCCGGCAGCGGCGCCATAAGTCTCGGCCACGGCCACCCGCGTGTCGTGGAAGCGGCTGTTTCCCAAGTAAGGCGACTTTGCCAAACGGGCTCCATGATACATGCCGAGGTGCGCGACAGAATGGTGCGTCGCCTCGGAGCGTTCTCGCCCTTTGAGTCCTGTTCGGTCCTGCTTGCCGTCACGGGCGCGGAAGCCGTCGAGGCCGCGCTGAAGGTCGCTCGGGGGCATACCAAGCGGTCGTTGGTCGTCTGCTTCAGCTATGCCTATCACGGCAAGACAACGGCGGCTTTGTCCGTTACGTGGCGTAACAGGTTCAAACTCTACTCGCCCATTCGCGCCGACCTCGTGCGGCAATGCCGTTGGCCGGTCACGCACAGTAGCGATCCGAGGGATGGGGAAGAGGCCTGTCTCGAGGCCTTCGAGCGAACCTTGGCCGACTTAAGCGCCGAGGGCGAGCTTCCGGCCGCCGTCATACTCGAGCCCATCGCCGTCACCGAGGGCATGCTCATCCCCGGGGAGGCGTTTCTCAAGTCAGTCGTCGAGATCGCAAGGGCGGCCGGCAGCCTCGTCATCTATGACGAGATTTGGACCGGTTTCGGCCGCTCGGGCACGCCGTTCTATGCGTCGCGGCCCGGCCTGCGCCCCGATCTGCTGGTGTTGGGCAAGGGCTTGGCCAACGGCTTTCCGATCTCCGCGGTGATCGGCGAGCAGCCTGTCATGGAAGCGCTGCCGTCCGGCTTGCACACCTCGACCTTCGCCGGCCATCCGGTCGCCTGTGCGGCGGCCTGCGCGGTTCTCGACGAGATGGAGGAGGCGGAGCCATGGTATCGGACCGCCGAAGCGGGAACGGCACTGCTGCGCCGGCTGCGCGCGATCGAAGAGAGGAGCTGGATCGTTTCATCGTTGCGCGGCGAGGGCACCATGCTCGCCTTCGAATGCCTGGATCGTGACGGCAACCCGAGTCCCGATCTCGCTGCCACCTTCTCCGTCACCGCAATGCGAAACGACGTGATCTTCCACACCGGGGGCTATCAGGGTGCGACGATCAAGGTGGCGCCACCGCCTTGCATCTCGGACGAAGAGATCGGCTTTCTCACAGGCATCATCGCAGAAGTGATCGACGAGATGCAGGTCGATTTGCAGTAGAAGCGGCGAACAAGCCTGTCTCCGGGCAGAGCGCCAGATAAATACGGCGAAGCTTTGCCAGATTACGGGGGATGAATATATATGATGAATCGCATTTCCGCTTTCCCTCGCGAAGAAATCGATCAGACGATCGGCGCAAGGTTCGATGCACAGGCGTCGCTCTTTTCAGACAAAGTCGCCTTGCAGTCGCCGAAGAGCAGCGTCACCTACGCCGCCTTAAGCCGCAAATCGAACGCCCTTGCACATCGCATTCGCTCGCTTCAGCCGTCACCGGGCGCTCGCGTTGCGTTTCTCCTCGAGCACGACGTTCAGGCGCCGATCGCGATGATCGCGGCCTTGAAGGCCGGGTCGGTCTACGTGCCCTTGGATCAGAACTTCCCCGAAAAGCGCTTGCGCTACATGCTGGCGGATTCCCAGTCCGGTATCATCGTCACGAACGAACGGAATCTCGCCTTGGCGCGGGATTTAGCGGGAAACGGCTTGCAAATCCTCGAACTCGACGAGATCGAGGATGACGAGGCAGAGAGCGGGCTCTCGGCCGAGCTTTCGCCCGATGCGATGGCCTACATTCTTTATACCTCAGGATCGACCGGCGATCCGAAGGGTGTCGTCCAAAGCCATCGCAACGTCTTGCATCATGCCCGCGTCTGGACGGAGGCTTTGCAGATCGATCCCGAAGACCACATGACACTGGTCTCGCCGTTTAGCTGGGATTCGGCGGTTCAGGACATGTACGGCGCTCTGCTCAACGGGGCGACCTCCTTCGCCTTCGACGTCAAGTCGGAAGGCTTCGAGGCGCTCGCGGACGCCGTCTTGGAACGGCATGTCAGCATCTGTCACTTCACCGTGCCGCTCGCGCGGCAGGTGGCCGGAATCTGGAAGGAGCGGGGCGACCACCCCGCGGTGCGCGCCTTTTGTCTCGGCGCCGACATGATCCACGAGAGCGATGTCGAGCTCTTTGCCAGCGTGCTCCCAGAGGACTGCGTTTACGTGAATGCCTACGGCTCGACCGAATCCACGACGGCGATCATCTACAAGATCCGCAAAGCCTCGCGCGTTCCCTGCCATCCCCTGCCGATCGGCTATCCCGTCGAGGATACCGAGATCCACCTCCTCGACGAGGACGGCCGCGAGGTGGAACGGGGCGAGGTCGGCGAGATCGCGATCCAGGGCGCCTATGTCGCCCACGGCTACTTCGGAAAACCGGACCTGACCGCGGCCAAGTTCGAGATCGACGCGCGCGATCCCCGGATACGCACCTACCATACCGGCGACTTGGGCGTGGAGCTCGGCGACGGTTGTTTCGCGCTTCGCGGCCGCCGCGACAATCTCGTCAAGGTGCGGGGCTTTCGAGTCGAGCTGGGAGAGATCGAGGCCGCCTTGGCCGAGCATCCCGACGTCCACGCGGCTGTGGTCAAGGCCTTTCAGCGCCCCTCCGGAGACCGGCGCCTGGCCGCCTACGTCGTCGGCGAGAAGGGAAGGGAGCTCGCCGTCGCCGAGCTGCGCGGCTTCCTCGCCTGCCGCCTGCCGGATTTCATGATCCCCGCTGCTTTCTCCCTTCTGGACGCGCTGCCGCTCATGCCGAACCGCAAGGTCGACCGCGCGGCCTTGGCGGAGCCGGTCTGGTCCCTACGCGCCATTGCCCAGGCCTACATCGCGCCGCGATCGGCGGCGGAGCGCCAGCTCGCTGGGATCTGGCGGGACGTCTTGGAGCAGGAGCAGATCGGTATCCATGACGACTTCTTCGAGCTCGGCGGCGACTCCTTGGCGGCCATGCGGATGGTCGTGCAGGCGAAGAAGGCCGGCCTCGCCCTGCAGGTCTCGCAGGTCTTCCGTCATCCGACGATCGAGGCCTTGGCGGCCCTCGCATCCGCGGTCGCGCCCCTCGCCGAAGCCGCGGCCGGCGAGACGGCCGGGGCGGAATTCGGCGACGCGAAGCCGATCCTGACCCCTGAGCGGGTTCAGCCGACCCTCAAGCCGGAATACCTTTGCGCGGAGGTCTATCCGCTGATCGGAACGCAGCGCGCGATCTATCTCGGCTATCTCTTCGCCGGCCGCGGCTCCGGCGCCTACACCGAGCAGTTCGCCTGCCGCATCACAGGCGATCTCGA
>JAKSDN010000973.1 GCA_022360075.1 Kiloniellales bacterium
AATGTAGGAACGAGATGTCCGAAAAGTCGGAATGAAATTTTCTTTCGCTCTAAGTCTCTGAAATTGGCGCGCCCGGCAGGATTCGAACCTGCGACCTACGGATTAGAAGTCCGTTGCTCTATCCAGCTGAGCTACGGGCGCAACGGGGGAAGGTGGCCCGCTCGGTGACGGGTCCGCGGCCAACCTAGGCGCTCGCCTGCCGCCTTTCAACGCTCGACTGAGGGCCTCGGCGCGACCCGGACCACGGTCTCGCCGCCGCCGCTACCCAGTTTCGACGCTCTGAGGGCGAGTTGCTCGATGCCGCGCCAATCCGCCGCCGCGACGGCGGCCTTCGGCGCGACCCAGGAGCCGCCGACACAGACCACGTTGGGCAGGGCAAGATAGGCGCGGGCATTCGTCGGGCTCACCCCGCCGGTGGGACAGAACGCGATCTGCGGCAGCGGCCCGGCCAGCGCCTTCAGCAAGGCGGTGCCGCCGATAGCCTCGGCCGGGAAAAGCTTGAGCGTGTCGTAGCCGCGCTCGGCCAAAGCCATCGCTTCCGTCGGGGTGGCCGCGCCCGGCAGCAGGGGGAGGCCTTCCGCCGAGGCCGCCTCCAGAACGCGCTCGGTAGCGCCGGGGCTGACCCCGAAGCGGGCGCCGGCACGCCGGGCCGCCGCCACGTCGAGCGGCGATAGCAGAGTTCCCGCACCGATGATCGCCTCCGGCACGGCCGCGGCCATGGCCTTGATGGCGTTGAGCGCAGCCGGCGTGCGCAGCGTCACCTCCAGCACCTGCAGGCCGCCGGTGACGAGGGCCTTGGCCAGGGCGCCGGCCGCCTTCGCGTCCTCGACCTCGAGCACCGGGATTACCGGGCTGAGGCCACAGATCTCGCGCATCGACAGCATGGTGTCAGTCTTCGTTCAGCGCCCTTATCCGCGCGACCAAGCCGCGGGTCGATGAATCCTTGCCGGCCGCCGTCGCCGCGCCGGTCACGACCGGCAGCAGATCCTCGGCGAGCCGCTTGCCCAGCTCGACCCCCCATTGATCGAACGCGTTCACATCCCAGACCGCAGCCTGCACGAAGACCTTGTGCTCATAAAGCGCGATCAGACGGCCGAGCGCGGCCGGATCGAGCCGGCGGTAGACGATTGTGGTCGAAGGGCGATCGCCGGGAAAGCTGCGATGCGGCGCCAGGCGGTCAATCTCCGCTGCCGGTCTACCCTCGGCGGCCATCTCGGCGCGCACCTCGGCCTCGGGCTTGCCGAAGGCCAGGGCTTCGGACTGCGCCAGACAGTTCGCCAGCAGCATCGCGTGGTGCGCGCCCAGGCGCTCGCGCGGCTGCGCGGCGACGATGAAATCGACCGGCACCACGTCGCTGCCCTGGTGCAGGAGCTGGAAGAAGCTGTGCTGGGCGTTGGTGCCCGGCTCGCCCCAAACGATCGGGCCGCTGGCCCGGGCGACGGGCGTCCCGCCGCGGGTCACGCGCTTGCCGTTGGACTCCATGTCGAGCTGCTGCACGTAGGCGGGAAAGCGCGCAAGGCGCTGGTCGTAGGGGATCAACGCGACGCTCGGCCAGCCCATGAGGTTGCGGCGCCAGATCCCGATCATACCGAGGAGCACCGGCAGGTTGCGCTCCAGCGGGGCGCTGCGGAAGTGCGCGTCCATCGCCCGCGCACCGGCCAGAAACGCGCGGAAGCGCTCGGCGCCGACCGCGATCGCCAACGTCAGCCCGATCGCCGACCAGAGCGAATAGCGCCCGCCGACCCAGTCCCAGAAGCCGAACACCCGCGCGTCGTCGATGCCGAAGGCCGCGGTGGCCTCGAGGTTGGTGGAGACCGCGGCCATGTGGCGGCCGGTCGCCGCCTCGCCCAAGGCCTCCGCCAGCCAGGCGCGGGCGGAGCGGGCGTTGGTCATGGTCTCCGCCGTGGTGAAGGTCTTCGAGGCGACGACCAGCAGCGTCGCCGCCGGATCGAGCGGCTTCAGCACATCGGTCAGATGGGCCCCATCGACGTTGGAGACGAAGTGCACACGCGGCCCGTCGGCGTCGGGCGCCAAGGCGCGCGCGGCCATGGCGGGCCCGAGGTCGGAGCCACCGATGCCGATGTTGACCACATCGCTGAAGGGCCGCCCCTCGACCCCGCTATAGCGGCCGTCGCGAACGGATTCGGCGAAGGCCAGAAAGCGTTCCAAGGTCCGCTCGACCGCCGGCACGACGTCCTCGCCCTCGACCAGCACCCGGTCGCCGGCGCCGTGGCGCAGAGCGGGATGCAGCACCGCGCGCCGCTCGGTGACGTTGATCGCTTCGCCGGCATACATCGCGTCGCGCTTGGCCTCAATGCCGGCCTCGCGCGCAAGATCGAGCAGCGCCGCCAAGGCGCCCGCGTCGATCTTCTCCTTCGAGAAATCGACCAGCAGATCGTCGAGCCCGAACGAGAAGCGCTCGAAACGCTCCGGGTCCTCGGCAAAGAGCCGGCGCAGACTGACGGCCACCAGCCTTTCCGCCTGGCGCGCCAGCCTTGCCCAGGCGTCTTCCCGAAGCGCTGCCGTCAAAGGTCCCCCCTCACCGGATGGCCATAGCCCCAGCCGCGCGCATTGTCGGAAAGATCGACCGAGGCGGCAATGCGGGTCTTGGGGGGCCACGCGGTCATTCGCTCTTCGGCCTCATCGACGGGGTCACTTGCCACGGCCGCCTGCTGCTTCAGTTCGGTCAAGGTGCCCAATAGATCCTCACACCGTTCAACCGCTCCAAGATCGTCCGGATGGGTGGAGCCTCGGCCACCTCGCTGGCCAGGGCCGCGTCCAAGGCCGCGCGCTTGTCCTCGCCGGTGATGAGCAGATAGCTGTGCGCCGCGCCGGTGAGCGCACCGGCGGTCAAGGTGAGACGCGGCTCCGGCAGATCGGCCCTGCGGATCGGCAGCGCGAGCGCGTCGCCCTCCGGGTCGAGCGCCGCGTCCAAACCATCGGCGTCCGCAAACAGGGAAGCCGTATGGCCATCGGCGCCCATGCCGAGGATGCAGACGGACAGCGGCAGGGCGGGCCGTAAGTCGGCCTCGATCGCGGAAAGCGCCGCCTCGGGGCTGAGGCCCTCGCGATAGAGCGGCACGAAACGCGCCGCCGAGCCTATGCCTACCATCAGGGAATCCCGCAAGGCGCGCTCGTTCGAGCGCTCGTGACCGGGCGGGACCCAGCGCTCGTCGCTCAGGGTCACGGTGACGCGCGACCAGTCGAGCGCGGCCTCGCCGAGCGCCGCGAGAAAGGCGCCCGGCGTCGTGCCGCCCGGCACGACCAAGGAAGCGCGGCCCTGCCCCTCCAGGGTCTCGCTGAGATCGTCTGCGACCTGCTTGGCCAGGGCGAGGGCCAGGATCTTGCGGTCCGGCAGGTAGAGCCGCGCCAGAGTCATGCCTCGATCTCAGGCTAGGGCCGGCAGATCGGCGCGCCGGGCGAGATCCGCGCCGCGGCGCGCGCAGGCGATGGCGCTCGCACGCACCGCGAAATCGAGCACACGGACGAGCGTGGCCTCGCCGACCTCGGTCAGCGCTTTCGGCGTGGCGAGCGCCAGCTCGTCGAGGGCGCAAAGCAAGGCCGCCTGGAATCCATCGCCGGCCCCGACGCTGTCGGCGACCTCGACGGCAACGCCGGCTGTCGTGGCCGTCGCATTTTGCGTATAGGCGACGGCGCCTTCGGCACCGCGCGTGAGCACGACGAGACACGCGCCCGCGTCCAGCCAGCCCCGCACCACGGACTCCGGCGCCGCATCGCCGTAGAGGCTTTCGAAGTCCTCGCTGCTGAGCTTGATGACGTGGGCCGCGGCGGCGAAGTCGGCGACCCGGCGCCGCCAGAGCGCCACATCGGACACCACCGTCAGCCGGACGTTGGGGTCGAGCGAGATCAGCCGCCGGGCGCTCTCGCGCCGCACAAGGCGCAGCAGGCTGGTGCCGGTGGGCTCGACGACGAGGGAATAGGAGCCGACATGAATCGCCGCGACCTCAGGCCCCAGCGCGGGCAAATCGGCCTCGGTCAGCGCACGATCCGCGGCATCGCGGCCGTAGAAGGCGTAGCTGGGCTGACCCCTGCTGTCCAAGCCGACGAGGCTCAAGGTGGTCGGCCGCTCCTTGGCGATCAGATGATCGGTCGCCACGCCCTCCGCCTCCAAGGCCGCCCGCAGGCGCGCGCCGAGGAAGTCGGTCGAGAGGCCGGTCAAGAGGGCCGATCGGCAGCCGAGGCGGGCAAGGCCGAGCGCCACGTTGAAGGGCGAGCCGCCGAGGCGTGCCTCGAAGCGAAGCGCGTCCGACGCCTCTGTCTCTGGGGCAGAGACCGGAAAGAAATCGAACAGCGCCTCACCGCAGACCAGGAACATCGCCCCCGTCCCGACGGAGCGTGGAAGGGGCGAACGATGCCGCGCGCGCGTCCCTCAATGGGTCCAACGACCCTGGCGGTGGTAGGCAAAGTTGTCGGCGTAGGCCTTCGGCCTAACCTGGCGCTCGCGCGGCTCTTCGAGCGTGTACATCAAGCCGTGCTTCTGGGCATAGGCCACGGCCTCGTCCTTGCTGTCGAACCAGAGCTTGAGCTGGCGCCGGGTGTCGCGCGAGGAGGTCCAGCCCATCAGCGGCTCGACCTCGCGGCGCCCGGGCTCGTACTCCAGCACCCAGCGTTCCGTCTGGGCCCGGCCCTGCTGCATGGCGGTCTTGGCGGGCCGGTAGATGCGCACGTCCATGGGCTTGTCCCAAAGGCCTGAATAGCGTTCGAGCTGGTCGGGGCGACTGGATTCGAACCAGCGACATCCTGCTCCCAAAGCAGGCACTCTACCAGGCTGAGCTACGCCCCGCGCGCGGGAAATCTAAGGATTCGGCGGCAAGCCCGCAAGCCGTCTGGCGCTTTCGACGGACGCGCCGCGAAAGGCGGCCGGCTGGGGTCCAGGCGGACCAAGGTCTCATCGTCGAAGCGTGTTTTCCGGCCGATCCCGAACCGCGCCTGGGCCTGCCAGATGGCTATTGGCCTGTTTGTGGCTCTAGGGCCTGTCGAAGTATGCGCTGAGATGGTTGTTTGGATCCATGGCTCATACCTCGAAGCGGTCTAACCGCGAATGTGAAAACCGCCGTCCTCGATGTGGACGCCGCCGACGACATTGGCGGGCCTCCGTCCGACCGCTCGTTTCGGCCGGTCTTGTGTGCTTAGCTGACGTCAGTCGAGCGGGGGCGGCGTGATGAAGAGCCTTGCACCTTGAAAGATCGGGCCTTTTCGACCCGGCGCGGGATGCCCTTGCCGGCCGCCGTGCAAGTCTGCCTATCGCTGCTTCTCGCCATCGTCTTTGTCGGCACGGCCCTTGCGAGGGATGGCGAGCGACCGGAGCGCGCCGCGCCGGACGCCGCGCCCGAGCCCGTCACCGGTCTGCCTTACGAGGTCGAGATCACCGGTGTCGAAGATACAGAACTTGAAGCGCTGCTGAGCCAGGTCTCGCAGCTCGTCGCGCTGGCCGAGCGGCCACCGGCGAGCCGCGCCGCGCTGGAGCGGAGGGCCGAGGCGGACCTCGCCCGCTTTCGCGCCGCCTTGCGCTCGGAGGGCTACTACGCCAGC
>JAKSDN010000554.1 GCA_022360075.1 Kiloniellales bacterium
GCGCGGCTTGCGCGACGCCACCCACTCCAGGGAGGTGAGATCCTCGAAGTCCGGATCACCCGTAGGGTTAAGCAAGAAGGCCGTGTTCAAGGCCATGTAGAGATCGACGAGGGCCGAGAAGTTCAGGCCCTTGTCGGCGCGGAGCTGGGCCAGGTGACGGGGGATCTGCGGACGCAGCGCGCCGGCCGTGGTCCGGTGCAGGTCGCCGTAGTCGAAGCCCGCCACCGAGATATTGTCGAAGAAGCGGGCGCTGGACCAGGCGCCTCGCTCTTCCATCCAGCGGTCGGCGTTGTCCAGGATGTTGCTGCGGATGCGGTCGAGATCGATGCCGTCGCGCAGCTCTTCCTCCAGATCGAAGAGAACGGGTCGGCGATAGTCCGGCACCTCGATGGCGATGCCGAGGCCGCGCGCGACTTGCGCCGGCGGACTGCCCTGGGCGAGATCCTCATTGATCGTGAGCGAGCGCACGCCATTGTAGAGCGAATCGCCGATGGCCATCATCTCCGGCCGATCGTTGATCTCGAGCGCTTCGAACTCCATGAGCTCACCCTCCCCCTTGTGCATTGTTCCGGACTTGCCTACGCGCGAGTAGATCATGGCGATGCCGCATGCGGCTGTGACAATTTGCACCGGGTTTCGCTTGCTCTGTCTCGATCCGCATCGTTAGCAATGAATCGCCGCCGGGGCCGTCGTTGCGCGCGGAGCGAGGCAATCCAGCCGGCTGCCGTATGATGGCTCTGGATTGCCCAAAGGCGCCAAGGGGTCGGCTCACGCCGGCTCTCAAGGACCGTGGTGGCCGCGGACCGGCGTTGTCGAAAGCCTCAGGCGAGCTTGAGGAAGCGGCTTTGCACGAGGGCCTCGCTCTGTTCCATGTAGCGCTGAGCCGTGCACATGTGCTCGTACATGATCTCGCGCGCCTGTTCCGGCTCTTCGCGGCGCAGCGCCCGCAGCAGGCGCACCTGATAGGACAAGCCGCTCTCGCGCAGGTCGGGGTTGGGCCGCTCGTAGATCTTCTTACAGACCGCGAGGTGACGCAGCAGGCTTTGCAGGAAGCGGCACTGAAAGGCCAGGACAGGATTGGGACAGTGCTCGGCGAGGATGCCGTGGAAGTCGAGCTCGGCGCGGCGCTGGCGCCGTTCCTCCTCGAGGTCTCCGGGCGGATCGGTGTAGATTTGCATGGTCTGCTCTAGCCGCTTGAAGCCGGCCTCGGGCAGATGCCCGACGAGGCTCGCGGCGAGCTCGGGCTCCAAGAGCTTGCGCAGCGCGTAGATGTCGCCGATCGTCGGGTTGCGGAAGAAGAAGTAGTTGCCGAGCAGCTCCATGGCTTGGTGCTCGGACAGAGCTTCGACGAAGGTCCCGCCGCCGGGTCCGGTGCGGGTGTAGATCAGGCCCTGCGCCTCGAGCACCTTCAGGGCCTCGCGGATGGTCCCCTTGCTCGCCTGAAAGCGCTCGATCAGGTCGCGCTCGCCCGGCAGTCGGTCGCCCGGGCGCAACTCGTGCTCGACGATCCAGTCCTTGATGTGCTCGGCGATGATCATGGGCCGTTTCTTCGGCCGGCGCCGCGTCGCCTTCGCGCCTTTGCCGTCGCTGTCTACTTCGGATAGGTCGGACATTATGGGCTTGTCTCAGTTTTCCATATCGTCGATGAGCGGGTGATGGCAGGCGAAGGCGCCGTCGCTGCCCGTTGCAAGTGCCGGGCGTTCCCGCCGGCAGCGCTCGCTCGCGCGTGCGCAGCGCGGTGCGAAGGCGCAGCCGGGTGGCGGGGCCAAGGGATCGGGAAGCTCCGCGATGGTCTCCTCGCCCACGATGCTCTTTTCGCCGGGCACCGGCGCGGCCGAGAACAACAGTCGGGTGTAGGGATGCGCCGGTCGGCGAAACAAGTGCTCCGCCGGACCGTTCTCGACGATCCGGCCGAAGTACATGACCGCAACCCGGTCGCTTACCGACTCGACGACGGCCAGGTCATGGCTGATGAACACATAGGTGAGCGCGAAGCGCCGCTTGAGGTCTTGCAGCACATTCAGGATCTGGGCCTGGACCGAGACGTCGAGCGCCGAGACCGGCTCGTCGAGCACGATCAGGTCCGGCGCCGCCGCAAGGGCACGGGCGATCCCAATGCGTTGGGCCTGCCCCCCGGAGAACTCGTGCGGATAGCGCTCGAGGAATTCTGGGCGCAGGCGCACGGCGTCCATCAACTCCTCCAGACGCGCCTTTCTGTCTTCGCCCGGCATCGCGAGCAAGTGGTGCAGCGGAGCCTCGAGAATCTGGCGGATGGTCTTGCGCGGGTTCAGAGAGCTGAGCGGGTCCTGGAAGACGTACTGGATTCGCCGCGCGAGGCCGCGACGCGCCTCGCCGCGCAGCGCCGTCACGTCCTCGCCGCCGAAGCGGATCGCGCCCTCGCTCGGCCGGTCGAGGCCGACCAGCATGCGGGCCAGGGGCGATTTGCCGCAGCCCGACTCGCCGACGATGCCGAGGGTCTCGCCGCGACGGACTTCGAGGCTCACGTCTTGGACGGCGTGCAGCGCCGGCCGGCTTCGGCCGAGCAACCGGCGGCTCCCGCCAAAGCGCCGCGTCACGCCCTCGACGGCCAGCAGAACAGCGCTCATGACGGCGCCTCCAGCGGCTTGAGGCAGCGCACTTGGCGCGTCTCGGAGAGCGGTAGAAGATCGACCTTGCCCCGCTGACAGGCGGCGTCGCCCCGGTCGCAGCGCGCGGCGAAGGCGCAGCCGGCTGGCAGCCGGTTGACCGCGGGCGGCAAGCCCGCGATGGCATCGAGCCTTCGGTTCGGCTGCCCGAGCCGTGGCACGCAGTCGATCAGGCGCTTCGTGTAGGGATGCGCGGGATGGGTCAGGATCTGGTCGGTCGGTCCCAGCTCGACGATCCGGCCGGCATACATCACCGCGACTCGGTCGCAGATCTCCGAGACCACGCCGAAGTCATGCGTGATGAACAGCAGCGA
>JAKSDN010000760.1 GCA_022360075.1 Kiloniellales bacterium
GCCCGCGCCCCCACCCGGCCACCCAATGCCAGTATCCTAAGGGTGGCCGGGTGGGGGCGCGGGCCGGGGCCGATTCCAAGCGAATGCAAAACGCTCTAGATAGTCTATTAACCTTACTAGACTATCTAGTGCGATTAACACATCCAACAGAGCGCCGCGGTCCCGGTCTCCATTCGCTTGCCGACACCAAAGATGCACCGTGAACGAAGCATTTGAGGGCTCCTTGTGTCAGCCTTGGCGGTGGCGTCGCTCGGGGCCTTAGCCGGATGCGGGGCATGGAGGCTCTGGTCGCGGGCCCGTCCGGGATCTTCCGACTAGGTCTTGCGGCGATCATCGGCCGCGTCGCTTCCGACGTCCGAATCCATGAAACGGACAGTTTCGACGAGACGAGATCGGAGATCGGCCGGGGAAAGCGCTTCGACCTGGTGTTTCTCGACGCCTTCACGGCGGGCCTGCCGGGCAATGATCCCTCGGCCGGACTCGCATGGCTGCGGAACCACTTGCCCGACGCGCGGCTGCTGGTCACCGCCGACTTCAGCAGCAAGCAAGAGGTCTTGAGGTTGCTGGATCATGGAACTCACGGCCTGATCCACAAACACGCCAGCGCCGAGGAGGTCGTCAAAGGGGTCCGCCGCGTCTTGGACGGCGAGATCTGGCTTCCCCGCCGGCTCCTTCAAGAAAAGCCAAATGGTCTGGCCGCCGCGGCATCTTCGACCGCGGTGAAGGGGCAAGCCAACACTTGCTGGGACCGACTGGGTGACCGCCAGCTCGAGATTCTCGAGCATCTCGCCGACGGAAAGACCAATCCACAGATCGCAGACATCGTCGGCTTGTCCAAGTACACCGTTCGACATCATGTCTCCACGATCCTGAGGATCCTGAACGTCTCGAACCGCACCGAGGCGACAGCCATCGCCCGGAAGATGAAAGGGATGAATTGCGCTGAAGACCCGCTGGGCTGAAATGGGCCGGCTCACTCGGCCCGCCGTCGATTTGGAGATCCATAAGGCCGTGACCCGATACGCCGCGGTGCACCCACGGTCTCATCGCAGCGAGTGTAGCGTACGATGTATGATACACCTAAATAATACTCATCAGAAATATGGAATAAAAAACCACAATGATACTAGTAAATTTCGAATTTTTTTATGCAATTAGCAAATAATTAGCAAACAAAAGTTATATAGACAAAAGTTCACTCACCATCCCCTCGTGTTTTCATCGGGCCGGATCGGTCCGCTGGACAGCCTCGAAGAGACGGTCGATCGACGCGCGGGGGCGGCTGAGCGGCAGACGCTCTTTGATGTGGATCTGTAGGGGGATCGTGAAATGGAAGACTTTGACGCAGCGATCCGTTCGAGATTGCAAGGTATGGCGGCCGACAGGCTACAAGCGACGAAGGAGCGATTGGAGCACCGGCGCCTCAACGCCCTAGCGGCCGCGGATCACGCTGTTCGAAGCCTGAAAGAGGTGAGGGCCTATCTCCAGCTCGATGTGGCCGAAAGCATCGTCGAGGCCTACACCGAAGCCCTGGTGGAGACCGGCGAGTTCGAAAGCGGTGACTTGCCTTCGCCCGAGAAGCTCGAATCCATCGCCGCGCGCCTGAGCCGGCTTGAAGGTCGCATTGTTGAACACACGCAACGGCTCGTCGGGATGGGGTTGGAAAACGGGTACGGGCGGATGGAACCGGCCGAAAGCGCGGAGTCGGGCTCGTGAGATCGCGGGAAGACCTCGCGCTCGTCTGTCTGCTCAACAAGTCCCTCGCTTAGAGAGCCTTGTTGAGCAGAGATGTCTTCCTGGCCATCCCGGTCACTGGCATCTCCGTCGGCCGTCAGGCGGCGGCGTCGCGGCTCCGGCGATGTCTAATCGCCGAGAGCTGGCTCGTTCATGACCTTGGAGAGATGACAAGATGCAAGAGCGATGTCTTGGTCCCGCACGGATATCGGAGGCGATCTCCCGAGCGCCGCATTGTGCGCCGGCGAAGCCACCGTCGATCACCGAACGGGCCTTCGATCTACTAGAGCAATACCAGCAGTTCACGCGCGATAGCAGCCTCGACGTCTGCGAGACGGTATGCGAGACGGAGGCCTCGATCGCCAACCAGAGGTGCCGGGATCTCGACGAGCTGGAGATCCAGCTCATTCTCCTGCTGGCCTACACCGCCTACTTCGATCACGCCGCACCCAGCGACGAGACCCGGGTGTGCCGCCGTCTGGCCGGGGCGTCGCTCGAAGGTCTTTCCGCGCTGCGCAGCCGGCTCGGCAGTCCGGGTCATTTGGACCCGCTGCTCGAGGACCTGAGGCTCTTCTGCCTGAACCGGGATGAGCGTCGGTCCGACGCTTGAAAGTCGTCGAGCCGAGTCGCTCCCGGCCGTGCCTCGATCTTCACCCCCGCCCCGGCCCGACGCGCCGATAGGTCAGCGCCTCGGCCACGTGGGTGCGGCGCACCGGCTCGCTGCCGGCAAGGTCGGCGAGCGTGCGGGCGACGCGCAGGACGCGGTGGTAGCCGCGGGCGGTGAGCTTCATCTTCTCCGCGGCCTTGGCGAGCAGGGCCTGGCCCTCGGGCTCCGGACTGGCCAGGGACTCGAGCAGGGCGCCGTCGAGCTCGGCATTGCAGCTTGGGCGGCGCTGGGACTCGATGGCCTCATAACGTTGCGCCTGCAGCGCGCGGGCGGCGGCGACCCGCGCGGCGATCTCGGCCGAGCCCTCGGCCGGCGGCGGCAGGGCGAGGTCGAGGGCGGCGACGGCGGGCACGTCGACGTGCAGATCGATGCGGTCGAACAGCGGGCCCGAAATCTTGGCCTGGTAGTCGAGCGCGCAGCGCGGCGCGCGCGAGCAGGCGAGCGAGGGATCGTCCAGAAATCCGCACTTGCAGGGGTTCATCGCGGCGACGAGCTGGACCCGGGCCGGGTAGGTGACATGGGCCGCGGCGCGGGCGATCGAGACGCGGCCGGTCTCCAGCGGCTGGCGTAGTGACTCGAGGGTTGCGCGGGCGAACTCCGGCAGCTCGTCGAGGAACAGCACGCCGCGGTGGGCGAGCGAGATCTCGCCCGGCTTGGCGCGCTGGCCGCCGCCGACCAGGGCCGGCAGCGAGGCCGAGTGGTGCGGGTCGCGGAACGGCCGCCGGCGCAGCAGCCGGCCGCCCTCCAGCCGCCCGGCGACCGAATGCACCATGGAGACCTCGAGCGCCTCGGCCGGGGTCAGCGGTGGCAGCAGGTCGGGCAGGCGCTGGGCCAGCATCGATTTGCCCGCGCCGGGCGGGCCGATCATCAGCAGGTTGTGGCCGCCGGCCGCGGTGATCTCCAGGGCGCGCTTGGCGCTCTCCTGGCCCTTGATGTCCTTGAGATCGAGCCGGCCCTCGGGCTCCGCCTCCAGGGCCGGCTGCGGCGGCGTCAGCACCTGACGGCCCTTGATGTGGTTGACCAGGGCCAGCAGGGTGTCGGGCGCCAGGATCTCCAGCCCCTCGGCCCAGGCCGCCTCGCCGCCCTGCGCCGCCGGGCAGATCAGGCCGCGCGCGGCCGCCAGGCTGTGGATCGCCGATGGCAGCACCCCGGCGACCGCCGTCAGGCGTCCGTCGAGCGCGAGCTCGCCGAGCGCCGTGTAGCCGGCGATCTCGTCGGCCGGCAACACGCCCATGGCGACCAGCAGGCCGACGGCGATCGGCAGGTCGAAGTGGCTGCCTTCCTTGAGCAGGTCGGCCGGCGCCAGGTTGACCGTGACCCGGCGCGGCGGGAAGGACAGGCCGAGCGCATCGAGCGCGGCGCGCACCCGCTCGCGGCTCTCCGCGACCGCTTTGTCGGGCAGGCCGACGACGTTGAAGGCTGGCAGACCGCCGGCCATCTGCACCTGCACGTCGACGTCGATGACCTCGATGCCCTGAAACGCGACGGTGTTGACCCGCGCGACCATGCCCCCAAAGCCCCCCTCGACTGCCTGTCTTAGGCCGATTGTAGCCGCCCGGCCCGGCACAAGTCACAGCCGGATCGCTATGAAAGGCTATACGTCCGTAGGGTCAGACCCGTGCCTGGAACCGGCCGTTGGCGATCGTTCGCTTGCCGGCGCGCAGGTTCTCGATGTCCTGCTTCATGTGGTGCAGGCTCTGGGCGAGCGAGGTCTTGAGATGATGCCCTGAGCTGGGCCGCGACGACACGATCGCCGCTCTCGTCCAAGCCAACCATGGCATTCGAGATTGGCTGACGATCCTCGTCGTGCCGGTCGGCCGGCACTTGCGGGAGTACCGGCTGCAAGACGGCGCGCGGGGCTCGATCATCGTCGTCATCGGCACGGACATCCCGATGCTGCCGCATCAGCTCATGCGGGGCGCCGATGGAGATCATGTCACGCCAGGCACCGTGACGCCGCCAGGGCGGCGCGGCCGGGCCGAACGGGTCGCGCCCGGCCTCGGCGTCCGCGATGGCCGGGATTCCGATGAAGCGACGGCGCGATTCGTGGCTCAAAAGGCCGCCGAAATTGGGTCAGCACAGGTTACCAATTGAGCCTACACTTATGGTTGTGGCGAATTGCTTGCTACTTCGTTAAGCATATGCCCAGCGTAGCGCCACTCTCGGTTCTTTTTACAGCCGAGCCGTCTAATACTGGCTCGAATCCAAAGCCTTGCCCGATCCCGATCTGGTGCCGGATCGGGCCTTCGGCGCGGATCTTCTACCTCCGGATTTAGCCTTGCAACGTAGAGGCGGTAAATTCCAGCCTCGCTGCGGTTGTGCCCAATTCTGCCGCATCGGCACCCGACGACCTCGGCAAGGCCTTTGGCGCCTCTGCGGGATGCTTCAAACTTTCAAGTAAAACCAAGCTTTTACGCGCGGCGCTAACTTTTTTTTAACGTCTATCTATTCCTGCGCCGCAATCGCGTCAAAATGAACGGGACCGACCACCTAAGCGATCTCCCATGGGGACACCATGCTACCTCTGACCCGACAACTCACCCATCCAAGACAGGACAACGTCCGAGCCTTCTGTCCGCTCCAGACCTCGCGCTTCATCAGTTCCATCGAACGCGAGATTAATCAACGCGGCTTGACTGTGGAATGTATGACCGACTTCACCGAGCTCAATCGCGAATGCGATCTGATCGACGATAAGCTGGGTGCGACGGAGCCATTCTCCAATCTCTTCTTCGACATCGTGCCCAGTCAGGGCTTCTGGATTCGCGGCACGGATCCGGAGGGCCGGCTATCGCATGTGCAGGCGATGCGCCTGGACAATCTCGAGGGCATCTCGCTGGCCGATCACTGGGCGCAGCAGCTTCGGCGGATCCATTGCGATCCGAATCCGGGCGCCAGGCTCAGCGGCGGCGGCGCGCCGGCGGCTCACATGATCACGGGCCGCGTGGTCTATCACGGCGAGATGTGGATCGCTCAGCACATGCGCGGCCGCGGGCTCGGCGGGTACTTGTCCCGGCTCGCCCTCGGATTGGCGCAGGCGCGCTGGGCGCCCGATTTCGTTTATGGCTTCGTGAAGACCGATCTCGTGCGCGCCGGCTTCGCCGTGCGCGAGGGCTACATGCACATGCAGCCGGAGGGCATCGCCTGGGACCAGGCGCCGTCCAACATCAATGCAGACGACTGGATCGTTTGGATGGGACGCGAGGACCTGACCTATCTGGTCCAGCAGGTTCCAGCATTTGTGCAGAGAGCTCCGGTGCAAATGCGGTTGCACAGTTGAACAGCGGCCGTCCGTCATGCATGCGGCAGGGCAGGATCAGACGCTGGTAGGGCACCCAGATCTGAACGCCGTCTGACCGCTTGATTCGCGCCGTCACGCAATGGACGGCGGGCTGGCCGGTCTCGAGCACGGCGCGGTAGGCGGCGGTCACGCGCGCATCGTAGTCGGAGTCCGGCACTGACGACGAGCCGATTGCCGCCGCGGCCCAACGCCGCCCCCAGATGAGCGCCGAGGTCGAGCACTCCCCGACGAAGATGAAAGTCGGCGCCTTTCCTTCCGCGGTCTGCACAGTGAGCTGTGAGCGCGACAGAATCCGCTCCAGGCCGTCGATGCCATCGGAAATGACGCCGTCGGAGGCTTCCCACAGGCGAAAGCAATCCAGCAGGAAACCGTCGGCGTTGCCGCTTGTCAGCCAGTCCAGATCGCGCTCTTCGATGACGGCCAAATCCATCCGATGCAGGTTGCCGACGGATGCGAGGCACTCGAGCCGCTCGGCCGCCGCAACGCCGGAATCGCAGCCCTCGCCGATCCAGCCGCCATGGCGCTTGTAGATCAGCGTGGTCTCGCGCAGATCACGCTCCAGCAATCCCGTCAGGCATTCCAGGGCCTGGTTGGAGGCCTTGGCCAGATCGAGCCTCACGGTGACCCCGTTGTGGGAGCCGCTGAGGCCGATGAAGCCGAAGTCGAAGGCGGTCTCGCTGGCCAACTGGATGGCACCCAGGTGAGGCGCCTTGGCGACCGGGAGGAGCTGTTGGCTCGCTTCGTCGATCCGGCCGGTCTCGGAGATCCAGAGCGCGCCGTTCATCGGGGGATGCGACGTCGAGGATCGAACGGCACGACGCGGCTGTCCTCCGTGAGGTGGCGCAACGTCATCACGTATTGCCAGCCCACCCGCAGCTCGTCGTCGTCCAGCTCTTCGATCGTCTCCTTGCCGAACTTCGCCTTGAGATAGGCCTTGAAGACGGTTTCCAGACGGAGGCTGCGAAGCGTGTCCCGAACGCATTCGATACGTGTGACGCGCGGCAACTCCTTTGCCTGGGCCAATACGTCGATGATCTCTTCTCTGATCTGGTCTACGCGGCGCATTAGCTAGGATCGGAAGATTCAAACTTAGGTTGAACCTTCGTACAGCACGCTCCGCGAGTCAAACCGAAAGCGGCATAGGCTGGAACGCGACGGGACCAGGATGCGTTGGCCGAAGCCGATTGGAGCCGGATGCGGCTCGGCTAGGCCGACAGCGCCCGGATCAGGCGTTCGGCGATGGCCTGGGTGGCGCCGCTGTCGACCCCGCCTTCGCGCTGGGCATTGAGCTCGTAGACCAGGGCGATGGCCTCGCCCTTCTTGTCGTGGCTTATGGTTAATCCCATGCGATCGAGCGCTTCTTCAAGGGCCTGAATGCAGTCGCTCAAGAGCTTCTCGTCGATGCCGACCATGGCTCGGGCACCGCTCCGCTCCTGATACATGGGCCCCTCGCCGGTCAGGAGCCAGTTGACGTTGATCCCGGTCAGGGCGAGTGGCTCCAGGTGGTCGGCCGTCGGCGCGCGCTGACCGCGCTCGTAGTTCTGATACGCGCGCAGGCTCACGTTCATGCGCCGGGCCATCTCTAGCTGAGTGAGGCCGAGCTTGCGGCGCAGCAACGACAGTGTTTCACCTCGCCCCATTGGATATCCTCTGCGTCCGGGACAAGCGTGCGACACACAACGCACGTTTGTGCTTTCTATATACGCACATACGTGCTATGTCTATCACAACGATCACACGAACTAGCGTGCAGTCGGAGGCCTGCGTCTAGTCCCTGCTGTCACCTTTGAAAGTCTAGCAGCTGTCGTACCCCACGCAACGCGCGTGATCAGCGGTGGTTCGGTCAAGGTAGCTGGTACGCGCACTGCGTCGAATTTCAGAGGGCAGGGTAAAGCGATAGGTAGTCGTTCTTTGTGAGCGTAAGGGTGAAAAGGTCCGGAGATGACGAAACTAAAACCTGATCCCATAGATCTCTATGTCGGGCGGCGCCTCGAGCTGGCCCGGCGCATGGCTGGGCTCTCGCAGATGGCCCTCGGGCAAGAGCTCGGCTTGAGCTTCCAGCAAATACAAAAGTACGAGAAGGGCACCAACCGCATCGCGGCAAGTCGGTTGTTTCGCCTGTCTTCGCGGCTCGGCGTTCCGGTCAGCTTCTTCTTCGAGGACCTGCCCGACGAGATCGGCGGCCGCCAGGTGAAACGAAACGGCGGCCTGCACGGCTCGGGGGCCCTGCGCGAGCTCTACAGCGAGGAGCAGGGACTTCAGCGGGCCGCTTTGCGCTTGGTCAGCACCTACCTACGCATCCCGGACCAGAAGCTACGGGATGCTGTCCTCGGCTTGGTTTCGGCGATCGCGCCGGCTGGCGCGGCCATGCCGGCTCCCCCGCCGAACGGCGAGGATCGGCAACAGGCACAGCTTTGAGCCTGTGGCCGGCTACCTCAGGGTAGCCGGCCGGCCGACGACGTCTGCGACGCTATCCGGTCGCCGCGCGCTTCGCCGGGGCGGCCTCCTTTGCTGCTGCTTTTTTGCCCGGCGGCTTGGCCTTGGCGTCCTTCAGGCCGCTGTACTTCTCCAGGAAGGGCAGGAACTGGGGATAGACATCGGTGGCGACGTCCTTGCCCATGAAGGGGTCTTGGTGGCCGTAGCCCTTGAGGATTAGCAGTTCGTGCGGGTGGCCGGGCGCCAGCGCGTCGAGCCGCTTCTTGGTCTCGATATTGGAATCGGTGAAGACCCGGTTGCTCTCGCCGGTGACCAGCAGCACGGGCGTGCCGATCTCCTTGGCGTAGGCGAAGTAGTTGTCCGGCAGCGCGGCGTGTTCGCGCTTGTTGGGATACATCTTCACCGCCGTGTTGTCGGCGCGCACCATCTTCACGACGTGGCGCTGGTAGTTGAGGCTGGTCGGCCCGTAGAGGTCGCCGCCGCGCCGATGGGTGACCTCGGCCAGGTTCTCGTGCTCGTAGAGCGCCGGCCAGCCGGTGCCCCACATCAGGCTCAGCATGTGGCAGGCCTGCACGTCGCATTCGCGGTGGAACAGCGAGTTGCACCAGCTCAACGCCTTGCCGAAAGTCAGGTGCGGGTCCTCGCTCCAGCGCGGGCTGGCGTAGGGCACGCTCAGCACGCGCTCCAGGAAGAAGGGGAAGATCGAGCCCTTGATGTGCGACCAGGTCGGGATGCGCGGCGTCAGGGTGACCGAGTTCGCGATCACACTGGTCACCTCGACCTGCTTTGCGAAGAGGCTCATGACGAAGGAGACGGCCCCCAGGCAGTGGCAGATGACATGGATCCGCTTGTCGCCGCCGACGATCTTGCGCACCGCCTCGATGCCCTGCGGGTGATCGTAGAGCGCGCAGTCGTCCATCGAGTAGCGATGCGGCGCCATGTTGTAGCTGTGGCGGTTGCTCATGCGGAAGTCGAAGGTGAAGACGTCCGTGAAGCCCTGCTTGTGCAGCCAGACCACCAGGTTCTCGTGCTCGGGCATGATGTACATGTCCGAGGAGGTGGTCAGGCCGTGGATGATCACGAAGACGTCGTCGCAATCGGCCTTCCAGAAGCGCAAGAGGCTGAGCCCGAGCATGTCGCCGGTCGAGAAGGGATGGGTCGTGATTCGGGCCTCGGGCACGCCTTCCAGCGTGTAGAGCGCGATCTCGCGTGTCATGTCCCTGTCCTCCGCCTTGTCGCTGTCTCGCGCGGCCCCGCCGTCAGGTTTGCAGCCGCTGCGCCGCCATGTACTCGGCGATGGCGGCGATGCTGCGCGAGGGGTTCAGGCCGACCGGCCGCGGGAACACGGCGCCGTCGACCACGTAGAGTCCGGGATGGCCGAAGACCTCGCCGCGATGGTCGACCACGCCCTCTTGCGGACTGCTCGCCATGCGGCAGCCGCCGAGCGGGTGCGGCGTGACCAGGTAGTGCAGCAGGGTCCAGGCCGGTGAGACCAGCGGCACGCCGCCGGTCGCCGCCGACAGCTCCTTGTGCATGTCGACCAGGGCCTGCACGGCCGGGATCGAGGCTTCCGGGTCCCAGTCCAAATCGAGCTCGAACTTGCCGGAGAAGAGGCTGCGGTCGAGCCTCAGCTTGCCGTCCGGCGCGTCCTGCGCTTGGCCGAACCAGGGCATGATGCAGGAGACCGGGTCGCGGTCGCGGATCTGCTCGCGGATCGACTCGCCGATGTAGTCGATGACCCGGCCGAACAGCGCACTGCGACCGGTCACGTTCTCCAGGTAGTTGCCGAGCAGGTCGGGGAAGCCGCCGTCCTGGACGAAGAAGCGCTCGCCCTTGGCGCCGTCGAGGAAAGAAATGCGTGCCGAGATCGTCGGCCCGCGAGTCGGGGAGATCTCGTGGTCGGCATAGATCGTCGGTGTCAGGAAGTCGCCGTTGGCGCTCCAGCCTTCACCCAAGGTCGCGCTGAGGTTGGTCAGCGTGCCGTGCTCGTCGCGGCAGCGCAGCAGCAGCTCGGTCGAGCCGAGCGAGCCGGCGCCGAGAAAGACCTCTGCCGCTTCCACCGTTCCCGGCTCGCGCGCGCCGTTCTCGAGCTTGTCGAACTCGACCCGGTAGCCGCTGTCGATCGGGGTCAGCTTGTTGACCAGATGCAGCGCGCGGATCTCGGCGCCCTCTCGCTCGGCGACGGCCAGGTAGTTGAGGTCGAGCGTGTTCTTGGCCTGGACGGGACAGCCGATGTCGCAGTTGCCGCAGTGGTTGCAGGTGCCCTGCTCGATGCCCTGGCCGTTGGTGATGCGATAGGACTTGTCGACATTGTGCGGATCGTCGAGACCGTAGTGCCAGCGCTCATCGAAGCTCACTGCTAGGTCGAGCTTGTCGTAGCGATCGCCGTAGCCGGCCGCCTCCGCAGCGGAGCGGACCATTTTGTGGCGTGCCGTGAGCTGGCCCTCGGGGATCGGCTCGGCGGCCAGCATCTCGCCGGCCTTGTCGTAGTGTTCCTGCAGGCGGTCGTAGTCGATCTCCGGCGGCCAACCGCCATCGAAAGCCGAGCGAGTCGCCTTGATGAAGACGTTGGCGTAGATCAGCGAGCCGCCGCCGACTCCGGCCCCCTGGGCGACCGCCATCCTGGGGAACACGCGCAGGTCGATCCAGCCGTTGTCCCTCTCTGGCTCGTCGGGGTCCCATACCCAGTTGTCCTGGCTCACGCTGGGATAGTCTTCGACGGCCCATCGCCGGCCGCGTTCGAGCACCAGCACCGAGCGCCCGGCGCTTGCCAGCCGGCAGGCCAGCACCGACCCCCCGAAGCCGCTGCCGATCACCACCGCATCGAATCGCTCAGCCATCTCCCTCGCTCCTCGCCGTTTCTGCGGCTTCTTGCGTCATCGCTCACCCCTGGGCTCAAGTCCTCGGGCCATAGCGTTCCCAGAGCTCGCCCATGAAGAAGGCGCCGAAGCTTGCGACGGTCTTGGCTTTCTGTGCGACGTCGTCGGTGCCGGTCACGCGGATCGTCGAGACCAGGTCGGCGAGATCGC
>JAKSDN010000586.1 GCA_022360075.1 Kiloniellales bacterium
CGAGCGCGGCGCGATCGGCTCGATCAAGGAAATCGTGTCGGAAGCCCCGGCGGTCTGAAGCGCCATGAGATCACCATGATATGATTTCCACGATGTGGAAACACCTTGATATACTGTCGCGGTCACGTATATCGGCTGACAGGCCTGCGGATCGAAATGTGCGACCGGTGAAGGGATTCCATGGCTAAGGCACCCGCGAACAAGCGTCGGCGCGGTAAGGTCGCGGCGCCCGGGCGGGCGCGCAGCGGCCAGGTGCAGTCCCTGGTGCGCGCGATCTCGATCCTGAACGCCCTGAGCGAGGAAGAGCAGGGCCTTACGCTCACCGACCTGGCGCAGACCGTGGGCCTGGCCCCTTCGACCGCCCATCGTCTGCTGACCACGCTCCAGGACCAGCGCTTCGTGCGCTTCGATCTGGAGCGCAACGTCTGGCTGATCGGCGTGCAGGCCTTCGTCGTCGGCAACGCCTTCGTGCGCTCGCGCGACGTGATCGCCATGGCACGCCTGCACATGCGCCGGCTGATGGAGGAGAGCGGCGAGACCGTCAACCTGGCCGTCGAGGACCAGGGCGAGGCGATCTACCTGTCCCAGGTCGAATGCCGACAGATGATGCGCGCGATCGCCAAGCCCGGCGGGCGCGTGCTGCTGCACTGCTCGGGCGTCGGCAAGGCCCTGCTGGCCGCCATGCCCGACGCCGAGGTCGGCAAGATCCTGCAGCGCCGCGGCCTGCCGCGCGCCGCCGACAAGACCATCGACACGCCGGCCAAGCTGCGCGAGGAGCTGCAGAAGATCCGCGGCCAGGGCTACGCCTTCGACGACGAGGAGAACGCGGTCGGCCTGCGCTGTGTCGCCGCCGTGATCCGCGACGAGTTCGGCCATCCCCTCGCCGGCCTGTCGCTCTCTGGCCCGATGGCCCGCATCACCGACGAGCGGGTGCCGCTTCTGGGCGCCATGGTGATTCGCGCCGCCGCCGATATCACGACCGAGCTCGGCGGCAGCCAGCCACAGCGCGCGGTGGGGTGAGCGCAGCGATTTCCACGATGTGGAATTGACACGCTGGCGTGTTGGGCCGGGGCATCCGGCCCACACCTCCGGCCGCAGCGCCGGATCTTGGTCTTGTGATGTCCGTGTTCCGACAGATGGTCGGCCCGGAACGAGCAACGCACAGAATTATCTCTTATTCACAAATACTTGCCCCCTCATCCTGAGCCTGTCGAAGGGTGAGGATTGCTCCGCGGCCCGCCCCAGACGTCAAAACTGAGCCGCAGGTCCGACGCCTGGGCGCAAGGATCGCCGGCATCTAAGGCCGAGCGATCCTCACCCTTCGACAGGCTCAGGATGAGGCAATGAATGTGGTACGGGCAAATCCACAACATCAACCAAACCACTGTCTTTAAAACATTTTTTAATATGATTTCCATTATGTGAAATCTCTTTCCATTTTGGTTGATCTAATCCTACGCTCCGCCATATCCTGCTCCGAGTTCCAAAGCAGAATCGGGAGGCGTGACATGGCCAGGATGCCAGCCGTCGAAGCGGCCGTCAGGGTGATGGAGAAGGAAGGCATCTCGGTCGCCTTCGGCGTGCCCGGTGCGGCCATCAATCCGCTCTACGCCGCGCTCAGGCGCCGCGAGTCGATCGAGCACGTGCTGGCCCGCCATGTCGAGGGCGCCTCGCACATGGCTGAGGGCTATACGCGGGCGGCGCCCGGCAACATCGGTGTCTGCATCGGCACCTCGGGGCCGGCGGGCACGGACATGATCACCGGCCTCTACTCGGCCGCGGCGGACTCGATCCCGATCCTCTGCATCACCGGCCAGGCGCCCCGCGCGAAGCTGACCAAGGAGGACTTCCAGGCCGTCGACATCGAGTCGATCGCCAAGCCGGTCTCCAAGTGGGCCGTCACCGTGCGCGAGCCGGCGCAGGTGCCGCGCGCCTTCCAACAGGCTTTCCACTTGATGCGCTCCGGACGTCCGGGCCCGGTGCTGATCGACCTGCCGATCGACGTGCAGCTCGCCGAGATCGAATTCGACGACGAGACCTACGAGCCGCTGCCGGTCTACAAGCCGGCAGCGACACGTCGTCAAGTCGAAAAAGCCCTCGCGATGCTGAACGAAGCCGAGCGGCCGCTGATCATCGCCGGCGGCGGCATCATCAACGCGGCCGCAGAGGACCTTCTGGTCGACTTCGCCGAGGTCACGGGTATCCCGGTGATCCCGACCCTCATGGCTTGGGGCGCGATCCCCGACGACCATCCCCTGATGGCCGGCATGGTCGGCCTGCAGACCAGCCACCGCTACGGCAACGCCACCTTCCTGCAGTCCGACTTCGTGCTCGGCATCGGCAACCGCTGGGCCAACCGGCACACGGGCTCGGTCGAGGTCTACACCCAGGGCCGCAAGTTCGTGCACGTGGATATCGAGCCGACCCAGATCGGCCGGGTCTTCATGCCGGACTACGGCATCGTCTCCGACGCCAAGGCCGCGCTCGAACTCTTCCTCGAGGTGGCAAGGGAGTGGAAGGCCGACGGCCGGCTGAAGGACCGCAGCGACTGGGCGGCGGACTGCGAGCACCGCAAGGGGCACATGCTGCGCAAGTCCCACTTC
>JAKSDN010000560.1 GCA_022360075.1 Kiloniellales bacterium
AAGGCGGCCTCGTCGACCACGTCGCCACGCGACACATTGATCAGCAAGGCCGATGCCTTCATGGCGGCAAGCGCATCGCGGCCGACGAGATAGCGGGTCTCGGGCGTCAGGGCGACGCTGAGTACGACGGCATCGGCCTGGGCGAGCGCCTCGTGGAGACGATCGAGCGGCAGGCATTCGTCGATTCCCTCGACCTCGCGCGGATTGCGCGTCACGCCCAGGAGGCGGCAGCCGAAGGGCTTGGCCCGGCACGCGAATTCGCGGCCGATGCTGCCGACCCCGACGACGGCGATGGTAAAATCCTGCAGGGACACGAGGCCGCCGACCAGGGTCTCGCGCAAGCCTTCGTCGCCTTGCCGCCTTCGCTCGAACAGATGCACTTGGCGAACGAGGCCGAGCAACAGCGCCACCGCGTGCTCGGCGACGGTCGGCGCCCAGACGTCGCCGGCGTTACAGACGACGCAGTGGTTCGGAACGCCGAACTTGTGCGCGTTGTCCAAGCCCGCGGTGGCGAACTGGAGCCAACGCAGCGCCTGACCCTGCCGTTCGACCAAGGCCGCCACCTCTGCCGTGTAGCGGTTGTTGTAGATGATGAGGCCCTGCGCATCCGGAATCTCGCGCTCCAGGTCGGCGAAGCTCTTCGTCTCCACCATGGTGATATCGGGCGCATTCCTAAGGGCGGCCGCCAGCTCGGCAAAGCCGAGATCCATCCGGCAGACGACCTTCATGGTGCGAGGATCCGGCAATGGCCGCGTCTTGTCCTCGGCCATCGAACGTCGTCATTGCGAGCCGGCGTCAGCCGGCGCGGCAATCCAGGGACGCGGCGGCGGCGCCATTCTGGATTGCTTCGCTCTGCTCGCAATGACGGTATCCAAATTGAGATGTCAGGCCCGATCGGGCAGCTCGGTGGCGATGAGGCCCGCGAAGTCGCCTTGCTTGACATAACCGCGGGCGCTGACGGCGAGCAACAGACCCGTCGTCGATGCCAGGATCTCGACGGGCGGCTTGGCCGGATCGTCGAGCGAGTAGACCCGCCCGAGCAGCGCGCCCTCGTCGACATTGGCGCCGGCCTCGAACAGCGGCTCGTAGAGACCTTCGCTCGGACAGTGAAGCTTGTGCTCGGCCGCCCCGATCTCGACCCTGGCGAAGCTCAGTCCCTGAACCGCTGGCCCCTCGATGTGCCCGAGGTGGGCGAGACAGCTTCGCAGCCCGCGCCGGGCCAGGTCCAGGATTGCCGGCGTGACGGTGCCCCGACCGCCGAGCTCGGCGGCGATCATCGCCACCCCCTGGCGCGTGGCGGCGGCGTTGACCGAGCGGTTCTCGTTGAACTGGCCGAGCACCCAGATCACCGGCGCGCCGAAGGCCTCGGCCAGCGCCATGTTCTCGGGACTGAGTGCGCCCTCGGCGGTCCGGGCCGCGAGCGCGCAGGGCGTGAAGAAGGCCGCCTTGCCGCCGGCATGCAAGTCGATCGCCGCGTCGCATGCCGGCATCAGGACCGACTCGACCATATGCGCGATCATGGCGGTCGGCGGCCCGTCCCGCTCGCCCGGGAAGGCGCGGTTCAGGTTGCCGCCGTCGAGCGGCGAGACGCGCGACGCGGCACGCACCGCCGGCGCATTGAGCGCCGGCAGGAAGATCAACCGGCCTTTCACATCGCCGGGTTCGAGCGCTTGGAACAGCTCGATCAGCGCCACCGGGCCCTCGAACTCGTCGCCGTGAACCCCGCCGGTCAGCAGCGTGGTCGGACCGGGGCCTCCCACGACCACCATGATCGGGATCGGATAGCAGCCGAGCGGATTGGCGTTGTCCGAGTGCGGCAGCGCGAGATAACCCGCCCGCTTACCGCGACCTTCCAGGTCGAGCGGACAAAGGATGCGGCTGCGGGCCCACTCGAAAGCCATCATCGCGCGCCCCGGCCCCCCGGCACCGGCTCAGGCCGCCGGGTGTTCCGGGATGATCCAGGTCTCGGAGAAGTACAAAAAGGCAGTCGTCGTCTCGATGCCGGCCTGCACGCGCGACGCCGGCACGCCCGGCAGGGCCCGCCCATCGATCAGGATCGAGGCATCACGCGACTCGACCAGCACCGTGAAGAGCTCGCGGTCCCCGGGACCGGTCAGGCTCGGCGGCAGCTCGAGCGCCACCGGCTTGCCGAGGTCGCGCCAGCGCAGCTCAACCGTGAAGTCGTCGGCCGCCACGATCTCCGCGTAGTCGCTGAGCGGATCGCCCTCGCTGCTTACCTCGCGCGCCGGGACGTGCTGCAAGGCACCGAAGGCCGGTGCCTCGGCGAAGGCGCCGAGCTTGGCGATGAAGGACTCGACCAGGAAGCGGCCCAGCGGCTCGCTGGTGCTGACCATGACGTTGTGCGCCGCCGGCAGGCTTTCGGCCACGTCAGGCTTCTCGTAGAGCAGCAGCGCGTCGCCCGGGCCGACCGGGGAATAGGCGATGCGGAAGAACAGCGCCATGGCGCTGAACGGCCCGTCCGGATCCTCCTTCAGGAGAATGCCCGGGTTCTCCCCGGACCAGTCGATCTTGCCGGGATTGACGGCAGGTTGGATCGGCATGGCTATCCCTCCACCGCGTTCGGCGTGACCCAGGTCTCGGAGATCGCCATGAAGGCGGAGCTCATCATGGTGCCGAAGAAGGGTCGCTTGATGGTCTGGCCCGGAAGCGTCCGGCCGTCGACCGCGATGCTGCCGGCGCCGGCCTCCATGAACAGGCTGTACATGTCGTGCTGGCCGGTCGCCGACTGATCCGGCGCGACCTCGACCGCGAAGGGCGGCCCGAACTCGCGCCAAGTCATCGTGAGCGACGCGGCCTCGCTCTTCATGGTCTCGCTAAAGGTGGAGTCGTAAGAGCCCTCGCGAAGCACCGCCGTGAGCGGCAAGACCGGCATCGCGGCCAGGCCGGCGCGACCGCGGAAGGTCGGGAACTTGGACACGTAACCCTCGATCAGGTAGCGCAGCAGCGGCGCGTTGTCGGTGATGCAGAGGTTCGGCGCCTCGGGATAGCCCTTGGCTTCGTCGGGCTCTCCGAGCGCCAGCATGGCATGCCCGCGGCCATGGGGCGAGAGCGTGACGCGAAAGGACACCGCGAGGGCGGTCCAATCGCCATCCGGATCGGTCTTGAGGTAGATGCCCGGATTGTCACCGGTCCAGTCGACGCGGCCTCTGTTGACCGGCGTGCGTGGGCGTTCGCTCATCCTCGCCTTCCCTCCCCGGCGACGCGCGCGTCCCAAACGCGTGGAGAACCAACGCCGCGATCGTCATTCTTCGGCGATGCATATATGCGGTCAATTGATTTATCGCATGCCTCACATGTCTGGATTTTATGTGACGATTGCCCGTCTCAACCTGGATCGGCGGCCAGCCATCGCCAGCTCAATTCGTCATTGCGAGCGCAGCGAAGCAATCTAGTGATGCCGGGGCCCGTGGATAGAGACCGCAGTGGGATTCTGGATTGCTCCGCGTCGCTCGCAATGACGTGGACGTGGCTGCCTTTGAACTCGGTGTAGCTGGCTCTCGTGGCAGGGTCCTATGCCAACACGGCCGCTGTCTAGCAATATAAACTGGCGGAATGTTTACGGCATCAATACTCATTTGATTTTATGAATCTCCCTGCGGATCATGCGCGACGCCATGCGATAGGGAGAAAGGGATGTCCGCGCCCGAGCCGCGCCCCGGCTTGCTGAAGATCCGTGCCCACATGATCGACGCGGCCGCCACCCAAAACGCGCCGGCGATCAACATCGCCTCGAACGAGAGCGCCTTCGGCGCGAGCCCGCAGGCCTATCGCGCGGCCGCGACGGCGGTTCGCCAACTGCAACGCTATCCGGAGCGGGCCTCCGAGCGGCTCGCCGAGGCCATCGCCGCGGCCCACGGCCTCGACGCCGCGCGGATCGCCTGCGGTCACGGATCGGACGATCTCTTGGCGCGCCTGGCGCGGGCCTTCCTGCGTGCCGGCGACGAGCTCGTCTACAGCGTCAACGGCTATCAGAAGATTCCAAACTACGCCCATGCCAACGACGCGATCCCCGTCGCCGCCGCAGACCGCGACTTCACGGCGGACGTCGACGCGCTGCTGGCAGCGGTCAGCCCGCGCACGCGCATCGTCATGCTCGCGAATCCGGACAACCCGACCGGCACCTTCATGAAAGCCGATGAGGTGCGCCGCCTCCATGCAAGGCTCCCCGGCGAGGTGCTACTGGTCTTGGACTCGGCCTACGCCGAGTATGCCGACTCACCGGATTACGAGCGACCCGACCGGCTCGTCGAGCGTTTCGACAACGTCGTGATGACACGGACCTTCTCGAAGGTCTACGGGCTTGCCGGGGCCAGGATCGGCTGGCTCTATGCCGCGCCCGAGCTGGCCGGGCTGGTCAGACGTATCGGGACCACCTTCCCGCTCGGCTGCAGCGCCCTCGCCGCGGCGCTGGCCGCGCTCGAAGACGAGGCTCACTTGCAGCACGTCCTGGCCGAAACCAAGCGCTTGAAGGCTTCCTTCGGCGATCGCCTGGCGGCGCTCGGCCTCACGGTCTATCCGAGCCAGACCAACTTCCTTTTGGTCCGCTTTCCCGATCCCGCGCGGCCGGCGCCGGCCGCCGACGCCTTCCTGCGGTCACGCGGCATCCAGGCCCGGCGTTTCGCCGCGCCCAGCTTCGCCGACTGCATCCGCTTCACGATCGGCCTGGAAGACGAGATGGCGGCGACAGCGGCCGCCTTGGAGGACTTCATGCTTCTGGACGGCGCCGCGTGATGGGCGAGACCGCCGCCCGGGCAGCCGGCCCTCAAGCGCCCGTCAAGGGCTCGTCGATCGTCGCGGCCATCAAGGCGGCCGGTGCCGACATCATCGTCGCCCTACCCGACATCGTGACCTGCGAGACCGTGCTTTGGCCGATCGCGCGCGACCCCGCGCTACGCCTCGTTCAGGTCAGCAAAGAGGACGAGGGCGTTTCGATCTGCGCGGCGCTTTCCTACTGCGAGCGGCGCGCGGTGCTGCTGATCCAGCACACCGGCTTCCTCGATTCGATCAACGCCATCCGAGCGATCGCGGCCGAATACCGCTTGCCGGTGATCATGGTGGTCGGGCTGCAAGGGCACGCGCCCGGCCAGTCCCCGGCCCAGTCGGACAAGCTGGGTCTGCGCATTCTGCTACCGGTCATCGAGGCGATGGAGATCGAGCACACGATCCTCGACCTGGAGGCCGATGCGAGTGCCATGGCGGACACCATAGATCGGTCGTACGAGACCTCGGCGCCGCATGTCTTCCTCGTGACGCGGAGTCCGGCCTAAACCATGATGAAGCGCGACGACGCCCTCTCCATCCTCGCCCGGCACTATCCCGACGGCATCGTCGTGCCGGTCTATCAGTCCGCCTTCGACTGGATGGCGATCCGGCCGCATCCCTTGAACTACCTCTGCACCGGCGCGATGGGACAGGCCGTCTCGCACGCCCTGGGCCTGGCGCTCGGCTGCCCGGAGGAAAAGGTCGTCGTGCTTGACGGCGACGGCAGCTTGCTGATGAACCTGGGCGCGCTCGTCACCGTGGCGAACGCCGCGCCGAAGAACCTCGTGCACTTCCTCTGCTACAACGGCGAGTACGAGGTCAACGGCCGCTTCCCCGTGCCGGGCGGCCGCGCCCTGGACTTCGCCGGCGTGGCGCGTGCCGCCGGTATCGCGCAGGCCTTCACCTTCGCCGACACCGCGGACTTCGAGGCGCGGCTGGAGGCGCTGCTCAGCCTCGAAGGGCCGGTCTTCGCCGCCCTTCTGGTCGAGCCGGGCGCGGCCCACCCGCAGGATTACGTCGCGATTCACAGCGAGGAGTCGCGGCGGACGTTTCGGGAGGCGTTGCGGGAACGGCGCGCTTCGGCTGCTTGACACTCCGTCCTGCAGAAGATCCCGCAAGCCAAGAAGCAGCAATTTTGGTTTTCGACTTCATCCCCCATACTCAAGAGTGTCATTGCCGGGCTTGACCCGGCAATCCATCGAGGTCCGAGACTTGGACTTCGATGGGCCCTCGGGTCAAGCCCGAGGGTGACAGGAGAGGAGGGTCGGCAGGATCTGGTTGTCACAAACGTTGATCATCTTCGTCGAAGGAAACTCAAACCTACGCGTCCTCGCCGATCGGCGTGATGCCGACTCCCTGGCCCATGGCGAGCCTGGGGCTGACCTGGGCCATGTAGGCCTCGACCACCTCGATGAACTGTAGCGACAGACGCGACAGGGGCTTGTTCGCCGAATAGACCAGCGCGAGCTCCTGCTGCACCTCCGGTTCGAAGGGGCGAAAGGTCACGCCCTTGGGCAGCGCGTCGGCCGAGACCACGGGGCCGACGATCGAGATCCCGAGACCGACGGCCACCAGACCGCAGATGGCCTCGATGGTGCGTGCCTCGAGCCGGAGGTCGCGCGTGACGCCGGCCCGGCTGAAGATCTCGTCCACCCGATGCCGGAAGGGCGCATCGCTCTTGAAGGAGATGAAGGGCAGCCCAGCCATGTCCTTCGGCCGCAGCCGCTTCTTTGCCGTCAGGGGATGACCGTCGGGCAGAACGCAGACCGCGTCGGCACTCGCGATCGGCCGCGTCGTGACGTTGGCGTTGTCGGTCGGCGTCGACGACAGGCCCATGTCGCACTGCTGCGAGACGATCCATTCGATCACCCGCTGCGACGGCCGCACCTCCAGCGAGACCACGATCTCCGGATAGCGCTCGACGAAGCGCCCGATCAGCTCCGACATGATGGTCGAGGCGAGACTGGGGATGGTGATGAGCCGAAAGTGGCCGCCGCGATACTGGCGGATCGAGGTCGCAGCCTGATCGATCTGCTGCAGGCCGATGAAGGCCCGCTCGACCTCGTCATAGAGCGCGCGCGCCTCGTCGGTCGGGATAAGCTGGCGGTTGGCGCGGGTGAAGAGCTTGAAGCCGACCACGCGTTCGAGATCGGCGAGTATGCGGCTGACGGCCGGCTGCGAGACGAACAGCATGGCCGCGGCCTGCGTCACCGTCCCGGTGATCATCACCGCCCGAAACGCTTCGATCTGCCGCAGCGTGACCATGCGTGCCCCGTCGTCACCCTCTTCGCATAATATCTGGTAATCCGTACTGCAAAACAAAGCATTATTGTTAATGATGGCATTCGCTGATACTGAGGCTTCGCGTGCCGGAGACTGGCTCCGCGCGCGAGGAATCGAAGGGAAATCGGCGCCGGTGCAGTCCTATCAGCTTTACATCGGGGGCAAGTGGGAAGACCCGGCGTCCGGCGAATGGTTCGAGACCGTCAACCCCTTCGACGAACGTCCCTGGGCGCGCATACCCCGCTGTAACGCGGCGGATGTCGATCGCGCGGTCGCCGCCGCGGCGAAGGCCTTCGGCGAGGGCGGATGGGCCGACAGCCTGCCGGCCGAGCGCGGGCGCCTGCTGCTCGCGGCGGCGGACTGCCTGGAGGCGCGGTCCCGCGCCCTGGCCGAGCTGGAGACCCGCGACACCGGCAAGCGGATCGTCGAGAGCGAGCCGCAGATCCGCTACATGGCGGCCTGGTTCCGCTACTTCGGCGGCCTTGCCGACAAGATCGAAGGCCGGGTCATCCCGCTCGACCGCGACGATGTGCTCAACTACACCCTGCGCGAGCCGCTGGGCGTGGTCGCCGCGGTCACGCCCTGGAACTCGCCGATCATGATCGCGGTCTGGAAGATCGCGCCGGCGCTGGCGGCCGGCAACACGGTCGTGGTCAAGCCCTCCGAGCATGCCTCGGCCTCGACGCTTGCTCTGATGGAAGTCTTCGAAGCCGCCGGCTTTCCGCCCGGTGTGGTCAACGCGGTCACCGGCCTGCCCGAGGAGGCCGGCGCGCCGCTGGTGAGTCACCCCGACGTGGCCAAGGTCTCCTTCACCGGCTCCGACGTCGGCGGCGGGCACATCAACCGGGCCGCGGCGGACAGCTTCAAGCACGTGACCATGGAGCTGGGCGGCAAGTCGCCGCAGATCGTGTTCGCGGATGCCGACCTCGACAGCGCCGTCAACGGCGTGATCATGGGCATTTTTCTATCCAACGGGCAGAGCTGCGTGGCCGGCTCCCGGCTCATTGTTCAGTCGTCGATCGCCGACGCGTTCCTCGGCCGGCTCGTCGAGGCGGTGGGCGGCCTGCGCTTCGGCGACCCCATGGACGAGTCGACCCAGGTCGGCCCCATCGCCAACCGCATGCAATTCGACAAAGTGCTGGGCTTCGTCGAGCGGGCCAAAGCGGCCGGGGCCAAGTGCCTGTGCGGCGGCGCGCCCGGCACGGCCGCGGGCATCGGCAGCGGTATGTTCCTCGAGCCCACGATCTTCACCGGCATCACCCCGGACATGGAGATCTGGCGCGATGAGGTCTTCGGGCCGGTCCTCGCGGTCACGCGCTTCGACGACGAGGCGGAGGCCGTGCGCGCGGCCAACGACAGTCCCTATGGCCTCGCGGCCGGGGCCTGGACCTCGGACATCCGCCGCGGACACCGAATGGCCAAGCTGCTGAAGAGTGGTACAGTCTACGTCAACACCTATCGGCATGTGAGCGTCGCCTCGCCGGTCGGCGGGTTCAAGAGAAGCGGCTTCGGACGGGAGAACGGCCTCGAGGTCATGGCCGAGTACACACAAACGAAAAGCGTCTGGATCGGTCTGAGCGAGATTGCGAACAACCCGCTCAAGCCGCAAGGTTGAAGGCCCACACCACGAAACTTCGATCGGTGTGGCACAGGGAGAGACGAGGTTTGGACTACGCTGAGCAGACGATATCGGCGCGAGCCGGGCGGGCCGCGCCCGCGCGGAAGTCACTCCTGCTCACGCGCAAGTCGCCGCTGATCGACGTTATCCAGTTCCTCGTTTTCGTGATCGCCGTGGCCTGGCTGATCGTCGCCGGCGCGCAGTCGATGGACTACAATTGGCAGTGGTATCGCATCGATCGATACCTCTACCGCGTCATCGACGGCGAGTTCATTCCCGGCGCCCTGCTGAAAGGCCTGGTCGTCACGATCGAGATCACGCTCTACAGCATGATCCTGACGCTCGCGATCAGTCTCGTGACGGCCCTGTTGCGCCTGTCCGGCTCGATCTCCGGACGCCTGATCGCCACCGCCTACCTCGAAGCGATCCGCAACACGCCGCTGCTGGTCCAGCTTTTCCTGTTCTACTTCGTGCTCGCGCCGATCCTCGGCATCGACCGCTTCTGGGCGGGCGTGCTCTGCCTCGCCTTCTTCGAGGGCTCCTTCGGCGCCGAGATCATCCGCGCCGGGCTGCAGTCCGTGCCGCGCGGCCAATACGAGGCGGGCGACGCGATCGGGCTGACCCGCCTCGACCGGCTGCGCTACATCGTTTTGCCCCAGGCGATTCCCCTGATCCTGCCGCCGATGACCGGGCTGATCATTTCGCTGATCAAGCATTCGGCGATCGTCAGCGTCATCGCCGTCGCCGAGCTGACGACCCAGGGGCTGAACATCATCTCGGAGACCTTCATGGCCTTCGAGATCTGGTTCACCGTGGCCGCCATCTATCTGGCCATCACCGTTTCGCTTTCCTTTGTCGTTTCCTGGCTGGAGCGCCGGGCGAGCTGGGGGCGTTAGAACAAGAATCCGACAAACCAACAACTTAGCGACCTATTGGAGGGACATTATGACATTCAGTCGCATCGTGAAGTCGATCATCGGCGCCGCCGCGCTCTCGGTCTTCGCCGCTGCCGGCGCCCAGGCCGACGTCAAGCGGGACCTGACCTCGGCGAGCGTCCTGGAAGAGATCAAGAAGCGCGGCGTCATGAAGGTCGGCATGTCGACCTTCGTGCCCTGGGCGATGCGCAGCAAGACCGGCGAGCTGGTCGGCTTCGAGATCGACGTCGCCAAGAAGCTGGCCGCCGACATGGAGGTGGACGTCGAGTTCGTGCCGACGGCCTGGGCCGGGATCATCCCCGCGCTGATTGCCGGCAAGTTTGACGTGATCATCGGCGGCATGTCGATCACGCCGCAGCGCAATCTGACCGTCAACTTCACCATCCCCTACGCCCACTCGGGCCAGCAGATGGCCGCGAACAAGGCTCTAGCCGAGGGCTTCTCGGTCGAGGACTTCAACGCCTCGGACGTGACCATCGCCTGCCGCCGCGGCGCGACGCCTTGTCAGGCGGCGCAGAAGATCTTCCCCAAGGCGACCTTGCGCCGCTTCGACGATGACGCCCAGGCCTTCCAGGAAGTCGTCAACGGCAACGCCCATGCGACGATCAGCTCGGCGCCCAAGCCGCGCTTCTGGAGCATGCAGTATCAGGACAAGCTCTTCATGCCGACCGACGATAACCTCACGACCGGCAACGAGGCCTTCGCGCTGCGCAAGGGCGACCCCGACGCGGTCAACTTCTTCTCCAACTGGATCCTGGTCAACACCTCGAACGGCTGGCTGAAGGAGACCCACGACTTCTGGTTCAAGACCCAGGAGTGGGCCGACGAAGTCGAACTGAAGCAGTAGCGGACCGGAAGCGAAGCCTCCGGCCGGGACCCGGAGGCTTCCTTCTCCTCAGGCGAAGCAGCCCATGCGCGACCGCGCGCCACCGCCGGCGAAGAAGAAGGCCCGGCTGACGCCGATCGACTACCTGATCTTCGCGCTCGTCATTGCCGCGGTGGTCTACGTCGTCTATCGGGTCGACAGCGTCCTGGTCTACAAATGGGATTGGGACAAGGTCCTGCAGTTCGTCATCCGGCGTGACGACGATGGATCGCTCGTTCCCAACCTGCTGCTGATCGGCCTGCTGACGACCCTGCGGCTGGCCTTTTGGGGCACCATCGCCGCGGCCATCATCGGCCTCGTGATGGGGCTCTGCCGGACCAGCTCCAACCTCTTCCTGCGCATGGTCGCGCGGCTCTACGTCGAGCTGATCCGCAACATCCCGCCGGTGGTCTTTATCTTCGTCTTCTTCTTCTTCATCTCCGGGCAAATCATGCCGCTGCTCGGCGTCGACGAGTTCGTGCGCGACGCCTCGCCCGAAACGGTCGGGATCATCGAGTTCCTGTTCAGCCCGATCGGCCTGTTCTCGAACTTCCTGGCCGG
This sequence comes from Kiloniellales bacterium, assembly GCA_022360075.1. The sequence goes on from JAKSDN010000560.1 coordinate 11,045, forward strand.
GATGATCTGCCTGGCGATGTTCGAGGGCGCCTACATCACCGAGATCGTCCGCGCCGGCATCCAGTCGATCGAACGCGGCCAGTGGGAGGCGGCGCGCGCCATCGGGCTCTCGCGCTTCAACGTGCAGCGCGACATCATTCTGCCGCAGGCGATCCGCAAGATCCTGCCGCCGCTGGCCGGGCAGTTCATCACCCTGGTCAAGGACTCGGCGATCGTCTCGCTGATCTCCATTCAGGAGCTCACCTTCGTCGCCGTGGAGGTCGCCGCCTCGACGACGAAGGTCTTCGAGACCTGGATCATCGTCGGCTTCATGTACTTCGTGGTCTGCTATTCCTTCGCGGTGCTCTTCGCGCGCCTGGAGAAGCAGACGAAAAGGGGGCGGGGATGAGCGGGAGGTTCGGTTGCCACTATAATAGGAGCCCGCTGCGATGAGCGATTCGGCGCCGATGTTGGAGATGCGCGGCGTGGGCAAGTGGTTCGGCGAGTTCTGCGCGCTCTACGACGTCAATCTGCAAGTGCGACCGGGCGAGCGGATGGTGATCTGCGGGCCCTCCGGCTCGGGCAAGTCGACTATGATCCGCTGCGTCAACCGCTTGGAGGAGCATCAGGCCGGCGAGATCATCCTGGACGGCGTCGAACTCACCGAGGACATCAAGAACATCGAGCAGATCCGCCGCAAGGTCGGCATGGTGTTCCAGCACTTCAATCTCTTCCCGCACCTCACCGTCCTGAAGAATCTGACCCTCGGCCCCATGCGCAATCACAAGATGCCGGAGGCCGAGGCGCGCGAGCTCGCCTTGCACTACCTGGAGCGCGTGCGCATCGCCGAGCAGGCCGCGAAGTACCCGAGCGAGCTTTCCGGCGGCCAGCAGCAGCGCGTGGCGATCGCCCGCGCGCTCTGCATGAAGCCGAAGCTGATGCTGTTCGACGAGCCGACCTCGGCGCTCGATCCCGAGATGATCTCGGGCGTTCTCGACGTGATGGTCGAGCTGGCGAGCGAAGGCATGACCATGATGTGCGTGACCCACGAGATGGGCTTCGCCAAGGAGGTCGCCGCCACGATGGCCTTCATGGACGAAGGCGAGATCGTCGAGGTCGGCACGCCGGACGCGTTCTTCGGCGCGCCGAAGAGCGAGCGGGCCAAGCTGTTCCTGAGTCAAATCCTGTCGCACCACTAGGGTGTGGACGCTTTCGATGAGGGTTCTCCCTTTCCGGCGCTCCGCGCCAGCCCCCCACCCCGGCCCTCCCCCTCGAGGGGGGAGGGAGAT
>JAKSDN010001386.1 GCA_022360075.1 Kiloniellales bacterium
GTCGACCCTCTTGCGCACCATCGCCGGGCTCGAGGAGGCAGACGGCGGCACGATCGAGATCGACGGCGAGCTGGTCAACGACATGCGCCCGCGCGACCGCAACGTCGCGATGGTGTTCCAGAACTACGCGCTCTATCCCTACATGAACGTCTTCGAGAACATCGCCTTCGGCCTGCGGGCGCGCGGCACGCCCAAGGCCGAGATCGAGCCGCAGGTGCGCCGCGCCGCCGAGATGCTCGATATCATGCCGCTGCTCGAGCGCCTGCCGCGCGAGCTTTCCGGCGGCCAGCGCCAGCGCGTCGCGATCGGTCGCGCCATCGTGCGCGACGCGCGGCTGTTCCTCTTCGACGAGCCGCTGTCCAACCTCGACGCCCAGCTCCGCGACGAGATGCGCAGCGAGATCAAGCGGCTGCACCAGGACCTCGGCAAGACCATGGTCTACGTCACCCACGACCAGATCGAGGCCATGACGCTGGCCGACCGCATCGTGCTGCTGCGCGACGGCGAGATCGAGCAGATGGGCCCGCCGCTGGAGCTGTTCGAGCGGCCGGCGACGCGCTTCGTTGCCGGCTTCCTCGGCTCGCCCTCGATGAACTTTGTGCCGGCCACACTCAGCGCGGGCGACGAGGACCTGGTGGTCGACTTCAACGATGGCCGGCATCTGCCGTTGCCTGTGGATCGACGGACGGCCTTGGCCGGACATGAGGGCCGGAAAGTCCTGTTCGGCGTGCGGCCCGAGCACATCGAGAAAGCGTTGAACGGCGCCGTCCGACCGGGCCTGGCGCCGCTGCCCGTGGTCATCGACCTGGTCCAGCCGACCGGCTCGCGCACTTACGGCACCTTCCTGCTCGGCGGCATCGAGGTGATGGCCGAGCTGGAGGTCCACGACGTGGAGCGCCCGGGCGACCAGGTGACGCTGCACTTCGACATGAACCGCGTCGTGCTCGTCGATCCGGAAAGCGAGGCCGTGATCTCGCATTCCGGTCTTTGACTTCAGAAGAGGGGAGGAGACGCCATGGCTGCCTCGCCAAGCCTAGCCGTCAAGCGCTTCGGCACCGACGAACCGCCGGCCGAGACCCGGCTGCTCAGCGCCGGTCCGCTGAGCGTGGAGCTCGACGCCGGCAACCTACGCTACATCCGCTACGCCGGCCACGAGGCGATCCGGGCAATCGCCTATGTGGTGCGCGACCAGTACTGGGGCACCTTCAATCCGCGCATCGAGAACTTTCAGGTCGAGGAAAACGCCGAGGGCTTCACGGTGAGCTATGACGCCGTGTGCAGCGATGCGGGGCAAGAGTTCGGCTACGCCGCGCGGATCAACGGCAAGGCCGACGGCAGCCTGAGCTTCGCCGCGACCGGCACCGCCGCCAGCGACTTTCTCACCAACCGCACCGGCTTCGTCGTGCTGCATCCGGTCGCCGGCGTCAGCGGCTTTCCGGTGGCGGTGACCGACGTCGCGGGCCAGGTCGTCGAGACTCGCTTTCCCGAGCAGATCGATCCCAAGCAGCCGATCATGGACATCCGCGCGCTGACCCACGAGGTCTGTCCGGGGCTGCGCGTTGTCTGCACGATGAACGGCGATACCTTCGAGCTGGAGGACCAGCGCAACTGGACCGACGCCTCCTACAAGACCTATGTCCGGCCGCTCGGCCTGCCGCATCCCTACACGCTGAGAGCCGGCGAGACGATCGAGCAGTCGGTCACGCTGTCTTTCGAAGGCAGTCCACAGGCGCCGCAGGTCCAAGGCGGCGCCGCGGCGATCACGGTGGCGCTCGGTGATTCGGCCGGCAAGGTGCCCGAGTTCGGCATGGCGCTCGAGGCGCAGCATGCCGAGGCGGCGCTGGA
>JAKSDN010000452.1 GCA_022360075.1 Kiloniellales bacterium
GCGATAGGCTGGCCGGTCCATGCGCTGTAGCTGCGTCTGCCCCGGCAAGGCGACTTCGATTTTGGCATCGTGCGACAGCGCCGATAACAGCCAGTCCGTGTCGCGCGCATTGGCCGCGTCCACCAGATCCGACAGGAAGTCGTGCGCGCGGGCGGCCAAGGCAGGGTCGATCTCGGGCTTCACGCCTTCCAGGCGTGCGAGCGCGGATCGGGCCTCGGCGTCGCCGCCCCGGGCAGCCCTTTCGAGCCAGCGTCGCGACCCTTCGCCTTCTCCCGCCGCGCGCAGGCGCAGGGCGAGACGCCGCTGGGCGGTCGTGGAGCCGTGCTCCGCAGCGGCCACGAGCCATCGCACCGCTTGATCCGAATCGGGCGCGGTGCCTTCGCCCTCGGCATAGGCGCGGCTCAGCGCCAGCATCGCCGCGGCGTCGCCCTGGGCCGCCGCGCGCCGATACCAGTGGAGAGCTTCCGCCGGGTCTGCCGCACCGCCCTGCCCGGCCAGCAGCATGTTGGCCAGGTTCAGCATGCCCTGCACGTTGCCCTTCTCGGCGAGCGCCCGCCATTTCGGACGCGCCGCGTCGTAGCGGCCCATCTTGAAGTCCGCATAGGCCTCGAGCGTCTCGACCATCTCCCGGTGCAGCAGGGACGGCTCTGTCCCCGGTGCGACGTTAGCTACGATCAAGACAGATGCTGCGAACAGGAGGGCGCAGAGACCTCGCGTGAGGGGCGTACTGGATCTCACCAATCGAAGGGACAGCCGCGACAGCCATCCATGTAGGCGTCTTGAAAGATCGCGAAGGTGATCACCGTGCCTTCGAAGGTCGCGTCGCTGAGGTCGCTGTCGTAGAGCTTCATCTCCTGAAGGTTAGCACTTGTCAGATTGGCTCCCTTCAATCGCAGCTTATTGGCGCGCACCATCTCGAGGTTAGCGGCGGTCAGATCGGCGTAGCTCCAATCGGCGGCCGATACGCGGGCGAACTCGAAGTTCGCGCCCCGCATGTCCGCGCCTCGGGCCGAGCCGCCCTGCATGAAGGCGCGCACCAGCGTGGCGCCCATCAGGTTGGCGCCGTCGAGGTTCGCGCCTTTCAGGTTGGCTTGGCTCAGGTTGACCCGGGCGAGGTTCGCGCCGCGCAGGTCGGCGCCCGCCAGGTCCTGTCTCTTCAGATTGGCGTGGCGCAGGTCGGCGCCCGAACAAACCGTGCCGGGCTCGATCCGGCAGCCGTTGATCACGAGCACGCCGTCGGGCCCCGGTTCGGGGCCGTCATAGCGCCACCCATCGCTGGCCTCCTGCGCGCGCGCCGGCCCGGGCACCGCCAGTAATAGCGCCATAAGACCGGCACCGAGGATTCGTTTGGCATTCATCGAGGATCTCCCCTCCAAGGTGCATCGGCCGACGCGGGCCGGGCGGCATGACACCGCCCGGCCCTTCGGACGCCTTACTTCATCGCTTGCTTGAGCTCGGACAGCTCGAAGACCCAGAACGATCCGCCCTGGCTCACGGTCCGGGTCAGCTTCGCCATGTCGCCGCCCCACAGCGGGACTGCGCCGCCGTAGCCGGAGGCGAAGCCGATGTACTGCTGGCCGTCCATCTCCCAGGTCACCGGGCTCGAGATGATCCCGGAGCCGGTCTGGAACTTCCACAGCTCCTCACCGGTCTCGGCGTGGAAGGCCTTGAAGTAGCCATCGGACGTGCCGGTGAAGACCAGGTTGCCGGCGGTCGTCATCGTGCCGGCCCACAGCGGCAGCGGTTCCTTATGCTCCCATTTCACCTCGCCGGTGGCGGGGTCCATGGCGCGCAGGATGCCGACGTGGTCCTCGAACATCCGCTTGATGGTGAAGCCCATGCCCAGATAGGCGGCGCCGGGTGAGTACTTCACCTCTTCCGTCCAGTAATCCTCCTGCCAGTGGTTGGCCGGGATGTAGAAAAGGCCGGTATCGGGGCTGTAGGACATCGGGTTCCAGTTCTTGCCGCCCAGGAACGGCGGCGAGATCTGCACGACCTCACCCTTGGTCTCGCCCTCGGCCGGTGGCGGCGGGCGCTGGCCTTCCACTTCGACCGGACGGCCGGTCTCCAGGTCGACCCTTTCGGCCCAGGTGATGTTGTCGACGAAGGGAAAGGCGTTCAGCAGCGCGGTCGGCCGGTTGATCTCGCCACCGCGCTTGGACAACGCATCTATGTCGGTGACGTAGAAGAAGCCATTGCGGTCGGCGTGGGCGCCGGCGCGATGGGTCTTGCCGTCGGGGTCGGTGTAGTCGAAGAGGATGATCTCGTTGTTGCCCGAGAAGTCCCAGGCATCGTTCGGCGTGTGCTGATAGAAGCCGACCAGCTCGCCGTTCGTCGGATCGACGTAGGCCTGGCCGGAGGTGAAGAGGCTATCGCCGGGCCAGCGCGCCCAGCCGTTCCACGGGGCCGGGTTGCCGGCGCCGATGACGATGGTATTGGTCTCGACATCGAACGTAGCCGACTGCCAGGGCGCGCCGCCGCCGTGGTGCCAGGCCTCGACGAACTCACCATTGGCATCGCGCGGCCAGGACGGGGCCTCGGGGTTGCCGGTCGGCGTGCTGTCCTGTCCGTTCAGGCGACCCATGTGGCCCTCGACGAGCGGACGCATCCAGATCTCTTCGCCGGTCTCCGGATCGCGGGCGAAGAGCTTGCCGACGATGCCGAACTCGTCGCCGGAAGAACCGTGGATCAAGAGGTCGCGGCCCGTCTCGCGGTCGTGGATGATGGTCGGCGCGCCGGTCATGGTGTAGCCGACCTTGTAGTCACCGAACTTCTTGCGCCAGACGACCTCGCCGGTCTTCTTGTCGAGCGCGACCACCGAGGCGTCGAGAAGGCCCATATAGACCTTGTCGCGATAGATCGCCGCGCCTCGGTTGACGACGTCGCAGCAGGGGCGGATGCCCTCGGGCAGGCGCGCCGAGAACTGCCAGAGCCGCTTGCCGGTGCGCGCGTCGAGCGCGAACATCCGGCTGTAGGAGGCCGTGACGTAGATCACGCCGTCATGGATGATGGCCTGGGTCTCCTGGCCGCGCTGGCGTTCGTCGCCGAAGGAGAACGACCACTTGGCGACGAGCCGGTCCACGTTCTCGACGTCGATCTGGTCGAGCGGGCTGTAGCGCTGCGCTTTCGGCCCGAAACCGTACATCAGGACGTTTTCGGTCGTCTCCGCATCACGGGCGATGTCCTCCCAGGCGACATCGGCGAACGCCGGCGCGCTGACCACCAAGGCGAGCGCGCTGACGGCGGTTGCAAGTCTGAGTTTCATGTCTCGATTTCCTCCCTAGGCTTTGGCGGGGCACGCAATCGCTTGCATGCTGCAAAAGCTAACAACTTCGTCTGAGGCCCGGATTAGGCGAAGATGAGAAATCGCTGAGAGGCGCCTGGACTTTGGTCGTAGTCACCGTCCGGGAAAGCACGACAATTCGCGCCATGTTCGAAGACCTCGAACACGGCGTCGCTCGCGATAGAAAGCCACCGAAGCTTCAGAAAAGGCGCCGCTTTCCGTCAGTCGGGCGGGGAGAAGATGTAGCCATAGCCGCGGACGGTACGGAGGTAGCGCTCCGCCCGGCTGAGGGAGAGCTTACGCCTTAAGTAGGATACGTAGACATCCACCACGTTCAGCGTGTGGTGGTCGTCGTCACCCCAGACATTCGCCAGCAGCGTCTCGCGCGTGACGGCGCGTCCGGGGTTCTGGATGAAGTAGTGCAGGAGGTCGAACTCGCGCGCGGTCAGCTCGACCTCGCCGCTCGGCAAGGTGACCTGCCGCCGGGTCGGATCGAGAACGATCTCGCCGCAGCGGATCGGCGCGCTGTGGACGAAACCGTTCGCGCGCCGAATCAGCGCGTCGACCCGTGCGGTGAGCAGCACGGTCGAGAAGGGCTTCGTCATGTACTCGTCCGCGCCCAGGCGCAGGCCGCGCACGACGTCTTCGTTGCGGTCGCGGCAGGTGAGCATCAGGATCGGCGTCGTAACCCCCTGCTCGCGCAAACGTTGGCAAACTTCGAAACCGCTGTAGACCGGCAGCAGCACGTCCAGCACGATGGCATCGAAGCTGGCTCCGGCGGCGAGCTCCAGGCCTTCCTCGCCCGTCGTCGAAAGCCGAACCGGGCGGCCGGCGGCGGCGAAGGCATCCTGGATGACTTTGCCGATGCCGGGATCGTCCTCGACGACCAAGACAGCCATCACGAGACCTGCGCACTGTTTGCAAGGGGCAAGGAAAGCGTGACTTCAGTGCCCTTGCCCGCGGATGAGTTGAGGCTGATCTCTCCGCCGTGGTCGTGGGCGATCTGACGCGCCATCGACAATCCGATGCCGGTCCCGTCAATGCGCCCGCTGACATAGCGTTCGAAGACGATCGGACGAAGGTCGTCGTCGATGCCGAGACCGCCGTCGCGGACCGACACGCGCGCCGTGTCGCCTTCAGTACTCAGCGTGATTCCGATCAGCCCGTCCTTCCCTCCATGCTGCATCGCGTTCTCGAGGATGGCGGTGAAGGCGCGTTCCAATTCGTTCGGCTCGCCCTGTACGACGACCGGATCAAGCGGCTCCAAGTTGAGGCTCATGCGTTCGGCATGAGGCAGGACGCGCGCCTTGGCGACCACCTGATCCAGCAGGTCCGCAAGCTCGATCCGGATTTCCTGCCGCATTAAGCGGCCGTCCTCCGCACGGGCCAGCCGCAAGAGCTCGGCGACACGCTCGCTCACGCTGTCTATCGCTGTGAGGGCCGGGCGCAGGCTGTCCCCCTCCCCGCCGGCGTGCCGAGCCGCCGTCTGAGCGTTCTCCACCGTGCCTCGCGCCACCGCGAGCGGTGTTTTCAGCGCGTGGCCGATGTCGCCCAGCAAACGCCGCCGCCTGGCATCGACCTCGCGCAGGCGGGCATTGCTCAGCTCGAGCTCGGAGGTCCGCCGGTGCAGCGCATCGGCCATGTCGCGATCTTCGGCGGCCTTGCGCGCCGCCTCGGCCTCGAGCCGCTTGGCGAGACTGCTCGCCGAGTCCTCCAGCGCGCCCATCTCGTCGTGCCGCTCGCGCGTCAAGCGGCCATCCAGGTGCCCGTCCGCCAGGCGCATCAGGAAAGTCGACAGGCGTCGCCAACGGCCGAGCAGCGACACGACGAAAGGGATGGCAAGGGCCGCGGCGAGGCCTATGGCCGCGACCGAAACGATCGCCGCGCGCCAGGTCACGAGGCTGGCCGACCGCGCGTGCGCCGACCGGGCGGCCGAAACCTCCGCGCGCTCGTCTGCGACCGCTTCGGCAACCAAGTCGGCGAAGCGCGCGCGCGCGTCGTTCATGGCCGCGAAGCGGGCCGAGGCATTGACCGAGATCTCGGCCGAAAGCCGCAGGTCCAATAGCGCCTTGGTCTTGGCGAGCACGTCATCGAGGCCGCTCCGCAGGGCAGCGGGGCGGTCCCTTTCTTCGATCTCGGCCTCGCGTTCGTCCTGATCGACGAAGCCGATCTCGTCTTCCGTCAATTGATCGAGGACGCCGAGATCGTGAAGCGCCTCACGCTCGAACGCGACCAACGCCGCGTCGGCGCCGGCCCGGTCTTCGGTCAGGACAACGTCCAGCAAGGTCGTGTTCAGGCCCGCCGACAGGGAGTCGAGCACCGCGATCTGGCCGAGCGCCTTGTCGGCCCGCGCCAGCAGGTACTCGCTCTTGCGCGCGGCCAGGAAGGTGTCGAGCGAAACGAAGACGGCAGCGCAAAATGGAATTGCCAGGATCACCGCGAGGCGTCGGATGAGCGAAGGTCGCATCATGGCGTCTCACGGCGTCCCGGGAAGATGCGCATACGCCATCCGCCCGTCGCATCGACCTGAAGCTGATACCTCCCCGGCTCCTCGATCCGATATTCCGCCTTGCCTTGGCCGCCGAGATGAAGGTTCTGCACCAACTGGCCGGCGTCGTCTTGCAAGTAGACGACCAGCACGACGTCGTCGCTGGCGTACTCCAGGGTCGAAGGTGCGGTGATCTCGAAGACATCCGTCGACCCATTGCCGAAGCCCGCGAAGGTCAGGCTGAAGGATGTCGTCGCCAGAGCGTCAAAGCAGGCGAGTCGCCTCCCGTCTTCCTCGATCTCCGCGCAGGTCCGCAGTTCGGCTGCGAGATCGGCGCGCGCGCCGCCGCCGATGACAGCTAGAAGGAAGGCAACAAGCGTCGGACGGCCGATCTTGCCGATAGCACCCAAAGCACGTCCTCCCGATCCAAAGATACAGGAAGAGCCGGGGCCGAGGGTACTTGGCCAATAGTCTTAAATGCCGAGACGAAGAAGTTCGGGCCCGGTCCGCCGTGACCGGGCCCTTTCGATGGTCCTCGTGCCTAGGCCGCGCTGCGGCCGGCCTCCGCGTCGATCTCCAGGTTGAGGGCGACTGGCGTCTGGTTGCGCAGGATGTCGAGCACCGGACAGTGGCGGTCGACCTCGGCCTTGAGCCGGGCGAGGTCGTCGTCGCTGGCTGGGCTGTTGAGCGTGACCTTGGCCTTGATCGCGGTGTAGCCGGGCCGGACGTCGTCGTCGACGGCGAAGAAGCCGCTGAGATCGAGATCGCCCTCGATCTGCACCGATACGCCGTCGAGCGGGATCTCGAGCCTGTCGGCGTAAAGCCGGTAGGTGATCTCCTGGCAGGCGGCCAGGCTGGCCAGCACCAGCTCCACCGGGTTGGGGCCCTGATCGCTGCCGGCGAGGCTCGGCGGCTCGTCGACCAGCAGCTTGAAGTCGCGGATCGAGACCTCGCTGCACAGGCCCTCGATCTGCCGGCTTTCGGCGGCGAAGGTAACCTTGCCTTCCTGCGGGGCCTGCTTCAGACCGGCGCTGAAGTCGTCGACGATGGCCTTGTAGGACTGGGTCATGAGTCTGTTCTCCCAAACAGAAGACCGCCTCAGCGAAGCCGGGCGGTCTCATGACTCGCCCCCGCTTTAGCCGCACTTTTAACGCGCCCGCAATCTGAGGCATCAAATCGGCGCGAGAACGTATGAAAGCAGACAAACTTGGCCGCTGTCAAACAGGATAGCCCCGAGCGCGCCGGAGCGCGGGCATTCACTGCCGCTGAAACACCATCGCCGGGTCGTCGTCCGATTCGAGGCGGAGCGTGCGGCCCTCGTCGTCGATGATGCAGCGGAAGGAGCCGAAGACCCCGTCGAAGATCACCTTGGTGAACTCGAGCTTGATGTACTCGATCGGCGAGGACCAGACGTTGGCGTGCGGCTCGTAGGCCCAGGAGACCGGATCGCCGGTTACCTGGGTGAAGCGGCAGGTCCCGGCGCAGGAGAGCTTGCCGTCGCCGTGAAAGGTCC
>JAKSDN010000454.1 GCA_022360075.1 Kiloniellales bacterium
CGATTGTCAGGATTGTGACCCGAGGTTATAACCAACCAAATCAGGTTTGATGGTGAGCACTCTGCTCTGTCCCGAATAACCAGTCAACACTATTTTGGAAGTTAGGATTCCATGAGGCCTAACGGACCTGTGGCGTGGGGGCCCGGCGATTTCGTCGGCGCGGCCCTTTGTCTCGACTTCGCCAATACGGTCAGCGGGCACGATAAGGATCGCAGTCGGCACTGGTTTGCCGACTACGGTTTGCTCGTCGCCTGGAGCCTCGACGTGGGCTGCATCGACGGTTCCGAGGCGCGTAACCTGCGCCGACGGGCCCGCGAGGCGCCCGAGTCCGCCAAGGCCGCGCTCGCCCGCGTCATCGCCGTTCGCGAGTGCCTCTATCGCATCTTCAGTGCGCTCTCGGCTGGCGGCGCGCCTGACGACGTGGATATGGCGCGCTTCAACCGCGCCCTCGCCAAAGCCCTGCCGCATGGCTCGATTGCGCGGCAAAGGGAGGGCTTCGACTGGCGTTGGGCCGGGACCGCCGACGACCTCGACCGGCCGCTCTGGCCCGTCCTGCGCTCGGCTGCCGAGCTGCTGACCGGCCCCGATCTCGACCTGCTGCGCGAGTGCGGCCGCTGCTCCTGGCTGTTCTTGGACCGCAGCAAGAACCGCCGGCGGCGCTGGTGCAAGATGTCGGTCTGCGGCAATCGCGCGAAGGCCGCGCGGCACTATCGCCGCAAGTCCGCGGCCGCCGACTCGGCGTCGTAGCGCGCCTGCGACTCGCGTGCCTGCTCGCAAATCCAGTTCCGAAAGGCGGCGATCCTTGGGCGCTCCTCGCTGCCCTCGGGACAGACCAGGAAGTAGGCAAGCTGGGAGGGGCAGGGCAGGTCGAACAGCTTGACCAGTCCGGCGGCCTCGAGCTGGCCGTCGACGTGGGCGCTGCGCACCAGGGCCACGCCCTGGCCCGCGATCGCCGCCTGCAAGGCCATGTTCGAATTGGGAAAACGCGGCCCGTGCTCGAGCGGGATGTCGGGCACGCCGGCGGCTTCGAGCCAGTCGATCCAGCGCGGGCTCTGGTCCTCGAAGTGCCGCAGCAGCAAGGGGTAGCGCGCCAGCTCCGCCGGCTCGGCGGGCATGCCCAGGCGTTCGATCAAACGCTGGCTGCACACGGGAAAGACATACTCGCGTAACAGAAGGCTGCTATGGAGCCCGGGATAGCTCCCAAGGCCCAGGCGAATGGCCAGGTCAACCTCCTCGGTCGCGAAATCCACCAGCTCATCTTTCGTCGAGATCCAGACGTCGATCTCCGGATGGCGCTCGCGGAACGCATTGAGCCGGGGCACCAGCCAGCGCACCGCGAAGGACTCGAGCATCGAGACCCGCAGAGCGCCCTGGGTGTCCGTGCCGCGCAAGGCCGCCAAGGTCGTCGAGAGGCGCTCGAAGAAGTCCCGGGCCAGTGGCGCGAGGGCCTGCCCGGCCTCGGTCGGGGCGAGCGGCCGGGCGCCGCGCCGAAACAGCGACAGACCCCAGAGCGCTTCCAGATGGCGGATCTGATGGCTCACCGCGCTCTGGGTGACGTTCAGCTCCTGCGCCGCGCGGGTGAAGCTGCGGTGCCGTGCTGTGGCCTCGAGCGCCCGCAAGGCGGCCAGCGGCGGAAGCGGTTCGGTCATCTCTCGACTATGAGTAAAAGCTCATGAAGCCTATGAGGAGACTTCGTTTGAATCCAGCGATTTTCGGTAATAGCTATGGTGGGACCGCAGAAGCGGTTTCTTTGGACCATGAGCTTGAACCATGTCGGACAGTCTCCTCACCGCCTGCTACGGCCCCGGCGAACGGGTGCTCCGCGACCGCTGGGGCGAGCCGCTGCCGCGCTCGCCCGAGGAGGCCGAGGCGATGAGGTGTCTGATCAAACGTTGGACGCCGCTGCCCTTTGCGCCGGGCGGCCATGAAAGGAACCGGTTGATCGACTCCATCGAACAGCTCTACGCCGCCAGGGGCAGGGATCACTACGGTGAAGGCGTGAGCCAGAGCGAGCACGCTCTCCAGGCGGCGACTCTGGCCGAACGCGAGGGCGCGGGCAGCGACCTGGTCGTGGCCGCGCTCCTGCACGACATCGGCCATCTCCTCGACAAGCGGGGCGAGAAGGCCGCCGAGCGCGGCATCGATACCCGCCACGAGGCGATCGCCGGCGGCTGGCTGACCCGCTACTTCGGCCCGACCGTGGCCGAGCCGGTGCGCCTGCACGTCGCGGCCAAGCGCTATCTCTGCGCGGTCGAGTCGGGCTATCACGCGCGGCTGTCGCCGGCCTCGGTGCGCAGCCTCGCCCTGCAAGGCGGCCCCATGGACGAGCGCGAGGCGGCGGCCTTCCGCGCCGGCCGCTACGCCGAGTCGGCGCTGCGCCTGCGCCGCTGGGACGAGATGGCCAAGCGTCCCGGCGCCGAGACGCCGGCCTTCGACCATTTCCGGCGCTACCTGCAGGCGGTCGCCCGGCAGGCGCAGGCGGCTTGAGGCCGAACCATCAGGCGCCGAAGCTGCCCGAATCCTCGATAAACGCCTTGAGGGTGTGGGCGAACATGGCCTCGTCCAGGTCGCGCACGATGAAGACCAGGCGGCTGTCGCGCGCCGCATCGGGCCAGGCGTCGAGGCGGACCGGCGGATGAAAGACGTGCTGCACGCCGTGGATCACGACCGGGACGTCGATATCCTCGACGTTGAGCAGGCCTTTGATGCGCAGGATGTCGGCACCGTAGAAGCTGGTCAGCATCTCGATCCAACTGGCGAAGCGTTCCCAGTTCAGCGGCTTCTCATAGCTTAGGCAAAACGCGCGGATCCGCGCGTCGTGGCGGTTGACGTCGTGGCCGTGATCGTGGCCGTGGTGATGATCGGCGTGATCCTGTTCGGCATAGGCTTCGGCCTTGAGCCAGCGGCGCACGTCCAGGCTCTTGGTCGCGGGGTTGTAGAGCCCGGCGTCGAACAGCGCGCCCGGGTGAACGTCGCCATGGGCGACGCGGCGGCGCTCGGCCGCGGGATTGAGCGCGATGAGCTGCTGCTCCAGAGCCGCGACCGCGTCCGGGGCACTGAGGTCGCATTTGGTGATCAGCAGCCGGTCGGCGACCGCGGCTTGCTTGACCGATTCCGGATGGCGCTCGAGGCTGGCGGCCCCGTTGGCGGCATCGACGGTCGTGATCACGCCGTCGAGCCGGAAGTGGTGCGACAGGATCGGGTCGTTCATCAGGGTGTGCAGGATCGGCGCCGGGTCGGCCAGGCCCGTGGTCTCGATCACGACGCGAGCGAAGGGTGGCACCTCGTTCTTGACCCGGCGCAGGAAAAGGCGGCGCAGCGTGTCGACCAGATCGCCGCGCACCGTGCAGCAGAGGCAGCCGCTGTTCAGCAGCACCACGTCCTCGTCGGCGTTCTCGACCAGATGATGGTCGAGGCCGATCTCGCCGAACTCGTTGATGACGACCGCCGTCTCCTCCATGTCGGCATGGCCGAGCAGGTGGCGCAGCAGCGTCGTCTTGCCGCTGCCCAGGAAGCCGGTGAGCACCGACACCGGAAGCAGCGCGGCGCCACTCGTTTGTTTGGTTTGGGCCTCGGGCGGCTGTGCCATGGTCTCGGCTCAGCCGGCGGCCGGCGGCCGTAGCCGGCTCAAGGCCCAAAGGGCAGCGGTCAGCAGCAGCAGCGCCCCGGCCTGGTGCAGCGCCCCGAGCCCGACCGGCACGACGGCCAGCAAGGTCGCGACGCCCAGCCCAAATTGAGCCAGCGTCACGATGCCCAGCAGCAGAAGTGCACGCTGGACCGTCGTGGCAGGAGGAAAACGCATGGTCCAGAGGCACAGCCCAAGGGCGGCGATTGTGGTCAGGACGGCGAGAACGCGATGGTGGAGCTGGGCGGCCGTAGGGTTCTCGAAGGCGTTCAGCCACCAGGACTCGAGGGCCCGGTAATCGGCCGGAACCCAGTCGCCGCCCATGAGTGGGAAGGAGTTGTAGATCAAGCCGGCATTGAGGCCGGCGACCAGGGCGCCGGAGGCGATGGTGACCAGCAGCAGGCCGAGGAAGCCGATCAAGGCGCGGCGCAGCGCCCGCGCCTTTTCGTCGAGGGCGGAGCGGTCGGGCGCCAGCAAGGCGAAGGCGATCCACAGCAGGGCGGCATAGATCGCGACGGCCAGCAGCAGGTGGGCGGTCAGGCGGTACTGGCTGACGTCGGTGCGCTCGGCGAAGCCGCTCGCCACCATGAACCAGCCGAGCGCGCCTTGCAGCCCACCGAGCAGGAACAAGCCGAGCAGAGGGCCGGTGAGCGAGGGGCGCAGGCGCCGGGTCAGCAGGAACCAGAGGAAGGGCAGCAGAAAGACGATCCCGATCAGGCGGCCCCAAAGCCGATGGACGTACTCCCACCAGAAGATCGTCTTGAACGCCGCCAAGCTCATGCCGGCGTTGATCTCCTGGTACTCCGGGGTCTGCCGGTAGAGCGCGAAGAGCCGCTGCCACTCGGCCTCGGAGAGCGGCGGCAAGGCGCCGCTGACCGGCGCCCATTCCATGATCGAAAGTCCGGACTCGGTAAGCCGCGTGATGGCGCCGATCACGGCCATAGCGAAGACCATGGCCGCGCAGCCGAGCAGCCAGAGCCCGACGGCTCGGTCGTTCGCCCGGCGGAGGTCGGCGGAGGGAGCGCTCGGCGCAGCGAAGTCGGATAGGGCGGCCCGGATCATGGCGGTAACCTAGGCCGGCCTCCCGTTGCGGCCAAGGCCTCCTTCGTCGGGACTGCGGGCCCTCAGTGCAGCGTCAGATAGACCGACGTGTTGGTCAGGCGCGCGGCGCGGATCACCGGGACGTTGGTGACGCGGACCGAGTGGAGCGCACCGTCCAAATTCGACTGCCAGAAATCCAGGAACTTGCGCAGCACCGGATAACGCGGCGCCAAGTCGTAGCCTTGCCAGATGTAGCTCTGGAGCAGGGCTGGGTAGTCGGGCAAGTGGTAGAGGATCTCCGCCGTGGTGAGGCGTTTGTCATTGAACTGATGCCGCAAGTCGCTCATATGACCTCCTGTCGGCTGTTGATCGCGGCCCCTCCAATCCCGAAAGTCTGCCGCCTCGTCAGAATTGCCGCAACAAAAACCATAAAAATCAATATCTTAGCAGCCGGACTCTTGGACTGCTGCCAAATCCTCCGTTGCGGCGGAAATCCCCTGATTTCATAGGCTTGACAGCGGCGCGGGCATTCCCTATGTCGTTGGCACTCATGGGCCGAGAGTGCTAACAGGGTGCTGTTCGGCCCTCGAGAGCGTTTTCACATTACTTCGGACCTTAATGGGAGGAGCGAGGATGAAGTTTCGACCCTTGCACGACCGTGTCTTGGTGCGTCGCGTCGAGGAAGACGAGCGGACCGCCGGCGGCATCATCATTCCGGACACGGCCAAGGAAAAGCCGATGCAGGGCGAGGTTCTGGCGGTGGGCCCTGGCGCCCGCGGCGAGGACGGCAAGATTCAGGCGCTCGACGTCAAGCCGGGCGATCGCATTCTGTTCGGCAAGTGGTCGGGCACCGAGGTCAAGATGGACGGCGAAGAGCTCTTGATCATGAAGGAGTCCGACGTCATGGGCATCATCGAGGGTGCCGGCTCCAAGAAGGGTAAGAAGGCGGCCTGATCGGGCGCCTTTTTTGCTGTTTGGAATAGGTTTGTAAGGAGCGAAGTAGAGATATGGCAGCGAAGGACGTGAAGTTCGGTCCGGACGCCCGGGCCAGGATGTTGCACGGCGTGGACGTTCTGGCCGATGCGGTCAAGGTGACGCTGGGTCCCAAGGGCCGGAACGTGGTCCTGGACAAGTCCTTTGGCGCACCGCGCACGACCAAGGACGGCGTGACGGTCGCCAAGGAGATCGAGCTTTCCGACAAGTTCGAGAACATGGGCGCGCAGATGGTCCGCGAGGTCGCCTCGAAGACCAACGACATCGCCGGTGACGGCACCACGACCGCGACGGTTCTGACCCAGTCGATCGTGCGCGAGGGCTCCAAGGCCGTCGCCGCGGGCATGAACCCGATGGACCTCAAGCGCGGTGTCGAGAAGGCCGTCGATGCGGTCGTCACGGCGCTGCAGAAGCGCTCGAAGAAGGTCTCGACCTCCGACGAGATCGCACAGGTCGGCACCATCTCCTCGAACGGCGACGTCGAGGTCGGCGGCATGATCTCCGAGGCGATGCAGAAGGTCGGCAACGAGGGCGTGATCACGGTCGAGGAGGCCAAGAGCCTGGAGACCGAGCTCGACGTGGTCGAGGGCATGCAGTTCGACCGTGGCTACCTCTCGCCCTACTTCATCACCAACGCCGACAAGATGGTCTGCGAGCTGGAAGACCCCTATATCCTCTTGCACGAGAAGAAG
>JAKSDN010001123.1 GCA_022360075.1 Kiloniellales bacterium
GTCAACACCCAGGTGCTCGGCCCCGGTGCGTTCCAGGAGATCGACCTGGCCTCGGCCTTCGAGGCGGTCTCGGCCTACAGCCAGACGGTGCTGCACGGCAGCGACCATGCCGAGCTGATGTCGCTCGCGCTGAAGAACGCCCACGTGCAGCGCGACGTCGCGCACCTGATC
Source organism: Kiloniellales bacterium (assembly GCA_022360075.1). The sequence goes on from JAKSDN010001123.1 coordinate 172, forward strand.
TTCCCCGACGAGGTCCAGGTCCTGGAGCTCGCCAAGGAGGTGCCGGCGGCTGGACCGGCTGGCCGCATCGGGCCGGTCGCGATCACGCCCCCTGAAGAGTCCCTGAACGCGGCCGTCGCCCGCATCGCCGAGGCCGAGCGCCCGGCGATCATCGTCGGCTACGGCGCCCGCGAGGCCATGGCCGGCGTGATCGCGCTCGCCGAGCGCCTGGGCGCGCCGGTGCTCACCACCTTCAAGGCCAAGGGCCAGATCTCCGATGCCCATCCGCTCGCCGCCGGCGTGCTCGGGCGCAGCGGCACGCCGATCGCCAGCGGTCTGATGAGCGAGGCAGACCTGCTGATCGTCTTCGGCGCCTCCTTCTCCCACCACACCGGGATCGAGGCGAGCAATCCGATCGTCCAGGTCGACTTCGACCGCATGGCGCTCGGCAAGTTCCACCCGGTCGAGATCCCGGTCTGGGGCGAGATCGGCATCACCGCGGGCCTGATCGCCGAGGCCCTGCCCGAGTCCCGGCGCTGCCACGATCAGCGCGACGACGTGGCCGCGCGCAGGGCGGCCTGGCGCGCGGAGAAGGCGCGGCGCATGGCCAAGGCGAGCGATCGCGGCCTCAACTCGGCAAGCGTCTTCGCCGCGCTCAGCCGCAAGGCCCCGGCCGACGCCGTGATCAGCGTCGACGTCGGCAACAACACCTATTCCTTCGGCCGCTATTTCGAGTGCCGCGAGCAGACCATCTTGATGTCGGGCTACTTGGGCTCGATCGGCTTCGGCTTTCCCGCCGCCATGGGCGCCTGGGCCGCCGCCCCCGACCGCCCGATCCTCTCGATCAGCGGCGACGGAGGCTTCGGCCAGTACCTCGCCGAGTTCACCACGGCCGTGAAGTACGGCATGAACATCACCCACATCCTGCTCAACAACAGCGAGCTCGGAAAGATCTCCAAGGAGCAGCGCGACGGCCAATGGCAGGTCTGGCAGACCAGCCTGCACAATCCGAATTTCGCCGATTTCGCGGAGTTGTGCGGCGGGTTTGGGCGGCGGGTGACGGATGTGGCGGAGCTGGACGCGGCGATCGAGGCGGCGCTGGCGGCAGAGGGGCCGGCGCTGGTGGAGGTGATTACGGATGCGGCGTTGATTTGAGGGGGCCGGTAGGATCGAAGCCAAAAGTGGGGCCGTTGGCCGGCCATATACTGGACCTCGACCCCACCTGAGACGGTCAAATGAAAGAAAATAGTATACTGTCCCCGGAATTCAGAATTGGCCCGCGGCGCAACTTTTTTGTTGCATGCAACATATTTGTTGCGATAGATAGAACATGAACGCGGCGCAGTTCAAACGATGGCTTGCCAAGCAAGGCGCCACTTTTGAGACGACAAAGGGCGGCCATCTGATCGTCCGGCTCGGCGACAGGATGTCGATTCTGCCGATGCATGGCGGCCGCAAAGAGATAGGCAAAGGGCTGGAGGCCCGGATCAAGAAGCAACTGGGCTTGCGGTGAAGGACATGCGGTACGCGATCAAGCTAGAACCCGACACCAACGACACGATCCTGGTCACGTTCCCGGACATCCCGGAAGCGCATACCTTCGGCGAGGACGAGGATGATGCTCTCCTGCGCGCCGTCGATGCGTTGGAGGCGGTGATCCAGGGATACATGACCGACCGAAGACCGATCCCCTTGCCCAAGAAGAAAGGCCGGCACTACGTCGATCTGCCGACTCAGGCGACACTCAAGGTCTTGCTCTACAACCGCATGCTGGAGCAGGGCGTCTCGAAGGCTCGGCTGGCGCGGGATCTGCGCCTGCACAGGCCGCAGGTGGATCGCCTACTCGATCTGCGCCATAGCTCGCGGCTGGATCAGATCGACGCTGCCCTTGCATCGTTGGGCGCCAGGGTCACCGTTGAAATCGAGGCAGCCTAGTCGATCCGCAGGACCGGAATCCGGAATCCGGGGACAGTATATAGTTTTGAAGCGGTCAAATACTGAAGCGGCGTCCTGACTCCCATCTTCTTCCGCTTGACCTCATATTAAGCCGCGAAGCTGTTGCTTGCGCTTGAAGGAGATCAACTTGCGGTTCGATGTTCACCATGGGGGCCCCTGTGTGAAAACCGCTCGGGGTCAGCGCGAGCCGCGGTTGTTCGTTTTGCGGCTGGCAGCGGCGGTTCTGTGTATCGCCTTTCTCTTACACGGCCCCGCACACGCGGCCGAAGGACCAAACTGTGCGGAGTTTGGGGCCTGGCTCGACCCGGCGAACGGCGCCCAGCTCGCGCCGGATGCGCTGACCGCCAAGATGGCCGCCCGCCCCGTCGTGCTGCTCGGCGAGCAGCACGACAATGCGGAGCATCATCGCTGGCAGCTCCATACCCTGGCGGCGCTGCACGGCCGGCGGCCGGACATGGTGATCGGGTCCGAGATGTTTCCGCGGCGGGTGCAGCCGGCGCTGGATGACTGGGTGGCGGGGAAGCTCGACGTCGAGGGCTTTCTGGAGGCGAGCGAGTGGCAGAGGGTCTGGGGCTTCGATCCCGAGCTCTATCTGCCGCTGTTTCATTTCGCGCGCCAGAATCGGGTGCCGATGGTCGCCATGAACGTCGACCGCGCGCTGGTCTCACGGGTCGGTGACGAGGGCTGGGCGGCGATTCCCGAGGCGGAGCGGGCCGGGATCTCCGATCCGCGGCCGGCGAGCGCGGCCTATCGGCAGTCCTTGGCCGAGGTTTACCGGGAGCACTTGAAGGAGTCCGAGCGGGAGCGCGATCTCGAGGCGATCATGGCCGAAGAGGCCTTCGGCCGCTTCGTCGAGGCGCAGCTCACCTGGGACCGGGCGATGGCCGAGGCGCTGGTCGCGGCGCACGAGCGTCATCCCGAGGCCCTGCTGGTCGGGATCGTCGGGCGCGGGCACATCGAGCATGGCCATGGCATTCCGCATCAGCTCGAGGATCTGGGCGAGCCGGGGGCGGCGGTGCTCATTCCCTTGGAGGCAGAGCA
>JAKSDN010001191.1 GCA_022360075.1 Kiloniellales bacterium
CGTGCACCGCGCCGAAGGCGCGCTCGACCAGCGCGAGGTAGGCCTTAAGCTGATCCGGCTGCTGCTGCTCCTGATCGCGGATGCGATAGATCTCGGGCAGACGCTCGTAGAGCGGAACGCGCGGCGCGGCCATGATCAGCAGTCCTCCGCGGGCGGCGGCGCCACGCTCGCCAGGGCGAGGTGCTCGAGCGGCAGGTAGAGGATGCGGTCGGAGGGGCAGCCGGCCACGGCGTTGCGCGGCCAGGGTACGGCCGGCGGCGTCTCCCCTTCGTCGGCGCTGGCCGGGCCGAAGCCCTTGACCCGCGACCAGAGCACGCCCTCGACGTTCTGGATCGTCGCCTCGACCCGGGTCGCGTACTCCTTGTCGCCGAAGCGCCGCAGGCCCGGCGCGAGCAGGCCCTGGCTGCCGTCGATCCCCTCGCCTTCCATGCCGCTCACGCCGAGCGCGGCCTGCACCTCGGGCAGCACCAGGTCTTCGCGGAAGCTCGCCTCGACGGCGAACTCGGCGTCGATCCAAACCGCGTGCAAAGCGCCCTCGATGACGATGATCGGATGGCGGTCGGGACCGCGGCAGCGGTTGCTGTGGTTGAGCACCTGGCGCACCTCATCGAGCTCGGCCTCACGGCCGGTCTCCATGAGGATGGTGATCACCACGCTGGGCACGTTGTCGACGATGTCCCAGGCCGCCGTCGCCCGCCAGACGCCGGGGATCGCCAGGGTCTCGGTCTCGTAGTCGCGCAGGCTCACCATGCGGCCGAGCGACTGCACCTTGCCGGGCGCCGCCTCGCGCGCGTTGTCGCCGCTCTCGGGCTCGGCGCCGCCGGAGACCACGCCGGGAAGCTGGATCTTGTCCAGGCGCTCGAGCCGGGCCCCCGCGTTGACCTTGGTGTCCGGCTTGAGCGCGCCGTAGGCACCCTGGCCGCTGCGATAGCGGGCCACCACGTTGCCGACGCCGGTCGGCAGGCGCGCGCCCGTCTTGCCGTCGCCGAACTGCACCCAGCTCGCGCCCTCGGTGTCCTCGCGAACGATGTAGACCTGCTCTTTCGCATCGCGCCCGAACAGCGAGTCGACCCGCGTCCAGAGCCGGTCGTTGACGTAGATCGCGAGCTCCGGCGCCTCCGGCGGCGTGGCGCCGGGATCGAGCAGATAGGTCAGCGGGTCCTTGGGGACCTTGAATGTCTGGAAGACCGCGCGCGCGTCGCCGTTGCCGAGCACGGCCTCCGGCTCGCTCTTGCCCTGGGTCGCCTCGGCCAGATTGCCGTAGACGGTGACCAAAGGCTCGGCGTCAGGGTTCGGGAAGTCATCGTAATCGACCTCGACGTCCAGCGTCAGGCCGCGCAGGACCTTGCGGTCCTTGAAGAGCGCGGGCCAGGCCTGGACCGACTGCACGCTGGCCTGGACCGAATCCTCCGCTTCCTGGGTCAGCAAAATCTGGCGCTGGGCCAGCGCTTCGGCCTCCGCCTCGGTGCCGAAGAAGTTGAGCTCGTGGCCGCTCGCCGCCGTCGTCTCCTGCCGCGCCGCGGCGAGCAGCAGCAGCGGGCTCAGGGTCTCGTGGATCTGGGCCTCGCGGACGTCGAGCCGATCGTAGGTCCGCGCCGTACTCTCCCAGGTATCGACGAGGGGGTTGCTCTCGGTCACCAGCCAGCGGTCCAGCGTCAGCACCGTGCTCGGCCCGGTGAGCACGCCCCAGGTGTAGCTTGCCGGCCGGATGCCGTCGATCTTGCGGACCAGGGCCATGGACTGATCGGTCGCCTTCGTCGTGGTCTCGACCGCCGCGGTTTTCGTAAAGCTCTGCGTGGCCTGCATCATGAATGCGAGGCCCTGAGAAACAGCCTGGCTCGCTTCAAACGCGGCGCCGGTCGCGCTCTCCCGGCGCAGCAGCGTGTCGACGATGACCGTCGCCCCGCTCGGCAGGTCGTCGACCTCGACGGCCAGCGGCAGTTCCAATGCCTCCAGGAGGGGGGAGACCGAGTCGCCGCTCGCGGCATCGAGGGACCGCACGAAGTCCACGTTTTCTTGTGTGACCGAGGCCGAGTCGCCCGAGCCCTCAACGACCGTAACAGTCGGCGGCGCGTTGTGGCCGAAGTGCCGGAACGAGCGCCCGATCTTGTAGGCCGCGACGAAGGGCACGCTGATATCGCGGGTGAGCGCGCCCTTGATC
>JAKSDN010000829.1 GCA_022360075.1 Kiloniellales bacterium
GCGATCTTCTCCGCCAGGCCATAGCTCGAAGGGTCGCTGCGGCTGCTGCCGACGAGCAGCGTGCGCTTACGGTAGACTACCCACTGCTCATAGGGCGTGTGCCCGCCCGTCAGCAGCCAGGCGCCGCCAGCGGCACAAGCCTGAAGGAGGGCGCGCCGCCGCACGACGGCGCAGCCTGCCCTTGCCACCTAGTCCTCGAACACCGTGAGCGGCAGGATCGCCGAGACCGTGTAATTCGGCACGTCGACCACTTGGCCGATGCGCAGATCGACCGCGACGCTCGAGAGGATGTAGGCCTGCTCCTTGTCGAGACCGTGGTTGGCGACGATGTAGTCGATCATGTCGATCAAGGCGTTGCGCGCCGCCAGGGTCAGGTCCTCGGAGAGGTTTTCCAGGTCGGTGATCTTCTCGCTGTCGATGTAGCTCAGGAAGGGCGGAATCGTACCTTTGGCCTTGAGCGGGAAGCCGACCGTGGCGTGAAAGGCGCTCGGCGCGAGCTGCTTGAGCTGGCCCTGGCCGCGGAACTGCGGCGCGGTCACTTCGCTGCCCTTGCCCTTCAGCACTTCGGTGACGAGGGTGACCTTTGCGCCCATCTCGATCGCGGTGCCTGAGACCTCGCCGTCGCCTTGGGCGTAGTGCACGTCGCCGGCGAAGAGCCCGCAGCCCTCGACGAAGCAGGGCAGCAGCAGCGTCGTGCCGACCTGCATCTGTTTGACGTCCATGTTGCCGCCGTTCTCGCGCGGCGGAATGGTGCGCAGGCAGGTGTCCTTGGCGCTGCCCTCCGGGCCGCAGACCGCGGCCGGCTGGCCGCCGATCGGCTGCGGCGGCAGAGCGATACCGCCGGCCGCGCCGAGTGCGTTCTCGCGCGCGAGCCAGGCCTCGACCTCGGGTGCTCCCGGCAGCACGCCGACCGAGCCGAGGAAGGCGGCATAGGGGATCTTGATGCCGGGCATCTGATCGGAGACCGCGGCCAGGCGCGAGAGCCGCCAGTTGACGATGTGGGGCTCGGTATAGATGTCGCGCAGAAAGCCGAAGCCCGGCACGATCACGGTATAGCCGTACTGGTCCGGCTCGATGTCGAGCAGCGTGACGGCGAGCACGTCGCCGCGTTCGGCGCCCTCGATGAAGACCGGGCCGGTCATGGGATGCACGAGGTTGAGATCGAGCGCCGTCACGTCGGCGGCGGTCGAGTCCAGGTTCAGGCCGCTATCCAGCGCATCGCGGGTCCCCAGCACGATGACGTCGCCGGGCTTGGCGCGCGCGACGGCCGGGATGTCCGGGTGATAGCGGTTGAAGCAGTTCGGATCGTCGGCGCAGAAATCGCCGGACTTGGCGACGATCACTTGATTCTGCCAAGTGACGTCCGTGGTGTCCGCCCCGGCCGGGCCGAGAGCGGCGAGGGTGCCCGCCGCCGCGAGGGACGCGGCGAGAGCGGTGGTGCGGAGCGCGCTCATGTCTGGTTTTACCTCTCTGTTCGAATTGAACCCGAGCCGGATTCTTCGTGCGTCCGGCTTCTGGTATGCATGATGCCACTGTCCGCCCGTGGAGAACAGACGGTGCAGGCGGGACCCCTGTCGGCGTCCGCATGACCCGATCGCGTGAGCGTCTCGAGGGCCGTGGGTGGCGCATGGTTCGACCGAACCAGGAGAATTCTTCTTGAACCGGTACTTCTTGGTCCCATCTGGGTCCCAAGCCATAAAACTCGCTGCTATCTATATGGACCTGTGGGGATCTCTCATTCAGGGAAGGGTTTCAGGGATGGATCGACGTTCGCTTCTTCGCTACCTCGCGGTTTCCGGTGCCATGACTTGTCCGATCTGTCTCGCGGCGGCCAAATCCGCTGGCGCGGCGGGCGGCGGCCACGCGTGGGGCTATGAAGGAAAGCAAGGTCCGGAACACTGGGGCGAGCTCGACGCGGGCTACGGGACCTGTTCGGCCGGGACCCAGCAGTCGCCGATCGACCTGAGCGGCTCGGTCCAAGCCAATCTGGCCGACGTCCCGGTCAGCTACTGGGCGATGCCGCTCAAAATCCTGAACAACGGCCACACGGTCCAATGCAATGCCGCGCCGGGCAGCCACATCCTGGTCGAAGGCGTGCGCTACGACCTTTTGCAGTTCCACTTCCATCATCCGAGCGAGCACGCGATCGAGGGCAAGCGCTTCGACATGGAAGTCCATTTCGTCCACAGGTCCGAGGCCGGCGCGCTCTCCGTGCTCGGTGTCATGATCGCCTCCGGCACCGCCAACGAGGCCCTCGGACCGGTGTTCGACGCCATGCCGATGCAGGAGGCTAAGGAGCGCGAGATCGAAGGGGTGACCATCGAGCCGGCCCGGATCCTGCCGCGGAATCGCTCCCTGTTCCGCTATTTCGGCTCGCTCACCACGCCGCCCTGCTCGGAGGGCGTCAACTGGCTGGTCCTCAAAACCCCGGTCGAAGCCTCGCCCGAGCAAATCGGCAAGTTCGCCCAGGCCTTCCCGGGCAACGCGCGGCCGCTCCAGGAGCTCCACAGGCGCTTCATTCTGCATTCCGGCTGACCGCGCCCAACGCCGAACAGGTCTCTCCGACGGGCTGCCGTCACCAATCGGCGCGCGTTATTCGTGCGCAAAGGGCTGGCCCTTCCTGTCCCGAGCCATATAAAGGGGAGGTCGCCGGGGCCGTGGCGGCTTCAAGCCAGGCAGGGGAGGCCTGACAAGCCGTGTTCGAGAAGATTCTGATCGCCAACCGCGGCGAGATCGCCTGCCGCGTGATCCGTACGGCCAAGCGCATGGGCATCGCGACGGTCGCGGTCTATTCCGAGGCCGACGCGGCGAGCTTGCACGTCGAGATGGCCGACGAGGCCCTGCCGATCGGCCCGGCCGCCTCGGCCGAGAGCTATCTGGTGATCGACAAGATCGTCCAGGCCTGCAAGGAGAGCGGCGCACAGGCGGTGCATCCGGGCTTCGGCTTTCTGGCCGAGAACGCGGGTTTCGTCGAGGCCCTGACCGCCGCCGGCATCGCCTTCATCGGTCCACCGCCCCCCGCAATCCAAGCCATGGGCGACAAGATCGAATCCAAGCAGATCGCGGCCAAGGCCGGGGTCAGCACCGTGCCCGGCCACATCGGCGTCATCGCCGATGCCGACGAGGCCATGACCATCGCCCGCGACATCGGCTATCCGGTCATGATCAAGGCCTCGGCCGGCGGCGGCGGCAAGGGCATGCGGGTGGCCCAGGACGACGAGAGCCTGCGCGAGGGCTTCCGCTCGGCGCAGAACGAGGCGCGCTCGAGCTTCGCCGACGACCGGGTCTTCATCGAGAAGTACATCGAGGAGCCGCGCCACATCGAGATCCAGGTGCTGGCCGACGGCCAGGGCAAGACGCTCTACCTCGGCGAGCGCGAGTGCTCGATTCAGCGCCGCCATCAGAAGGTCATCGAGGAGGCGCCCTCGCCCTTCGTCGACGAAGCCATGCGCAAGACCATGGGCGAGCAGGCGGTCGCACTGGCCGAAGCGGTCGACTATCGCTCCGCCGGCACGGTCGAGTTTATCGTCGATGCCGACCGCAGCTTCTATTTCCTTGAGATGAACACGCGTATCCAGGTCGAGCACCCGGTCACCGAGATGATCACCGGCCTGGACCTGGTCGAATGGATGATCCGCATCGCTGCGGGCGAGCCGCTGAGCTTCGGCCAGGGCGACGTGCGCCTCGAGGGCTGGTCGATGGAATCGCGGATCTACGCGGAGGATCCGCTGCGCAACTTCCTGCCCTCGATCGGGCGCCTGACCCACTACCGCGAGCCGACCTCGGCCGCCGAGGACAGCGAGCGGGCACTCAGGATCGACACCGGGGTCGTCGAGGGCTCGGAGATCTCGGTCTACTACGATCCCATGATCGCCAAGCTGGTAACCTACGGGCCGACGCGCGAGGCGGCTTTGGCCGAGATGCAGGCGGCGCTCGACGCCTATTACATCCGCGGCGTCAACCACAACATCGACTTCCTGGCCGCCGTCTTGGCCAGCGAGCGCTTCCGCGAGGGGCGCCTCAGCACGAACTTCATCGCCGAGGAGTTCCCCGACGGCTTCCACGGCCATGCGCTCGCGGCCTCGACCCGCGACGGCCTGATCGCCGTCGCCGCGGTCCTGCAGCGCATGGTGGCCGAGCGCGAGGCGACCATCGAGGGCCAGTTGCCGGGCCACGGGGTGGTGCCTTCGGCCGAATGGGTCGTTCGCCACGACGGCGAGTCCTATCGCCGCGACGTCGCGCTGCTCGATGGCGGCTACCGCGTCTCCGGCGAAGGTGCAACGGCCGCGCGCCTGGTTGAGATCGACTGGCGGCCCGGGGCGCCCCTGTTCCGGGCCATGCTCAACGACGAGCCGGTCACCGTGCAGGTCGACCGTCGCGGCGCGCAGTGGCATCTGCGCCAAGGCGGCGGGAGCTTCGAGGCCCTGGTCCTGACTCCCGGGGTGGGCGCGCTGGCCGCCAAGATGCCGTTCAAGCCGCCGCCCGATCTGAGCCGTTACCTCCTGTCGCCCATGCCGGGCCTGCTGGTCTCGGTCGCCGCCGAGGCCGGCCAGGAGGTCAAGGCCGGCGAGGAACTGGCCGTGGTCGAGGCGATGAAGATGGAAAACGTGCTGCGCGCCGAGCGCGACGGCGTGGTCGCCGAGGTCCACGCCAAGCCCGGCGACAGCCTGGCGGTGGATCAGGCGATCCTGGAGTTCGATTAGGGTTTCGAAGGCGGCTGCGCCATGGAGCAGCTCGAGCGCCCGGCCGAGATCGATTGGGACGAACGGCGCCTCTGGTTCGAGGAGCAGGAGGCGACGCGCGGCGAGGCCGGCGTCGGCCAGCTTTCCGAGCAGGCCTGCGCGCTCATGATCGACCTGCAGGCCGCCTTCTGTGCCGGGGCCTGGACCGCGGTGATCGTCCTCGCTGCGGCCATCGTCGATGCCCAGAGCTTCCACAGCGGCTTTCCCAATGACGGCTTGGCCGAGGAGCGGTCTTGGCTGCGTGGTCTGCGCAACGCCCTGCTGCACGAGAACCGCAAGGACCCGGTAATCACGGTCGAGGATCAGTGGACCCGGCGCGGCGACTGGGAGCGCGCGGCGCGGCGTGCCGTCGAGACCGCCTTCGACGTGCTCTACCCGGCCGCGGCGAAGGCCCGCGCGGAGGGTGGCCGAGCGCGATGAAGCAGGTGCGCGTGGTCATCGCCGGGCGGGTGCAGGGAGTCGGCTTCCGCTACTGGACCCAGGATGAAGCGCAGCGCCGCGGCCTCGATGGCTGGGTCCGGAATCTCGTGAATGGCCGGGTCGAGGCCTGCTTCCAAGGCGATCCGGACAAGGTCGACGACATGCTCCGTGCCTGCCACGAGGGGCCGCGCTTCGCGAGCGTCCTGCGGGTCGAGATCTTCGACAGCGAGGAGGCGGTCGAGCCCGGGTTCCAGATCCTGCCGACCGGCGGGTGAGGGATTCGGTGCACCGAGCTTCGACCTAGACTGAGGCTCTATCCCCTCATGCTGAGCTTGTCGAAGCGTGAGGATCGCTCGGTGCGAACGCCAACGTCGGAGCAATCCAGAGCTACGCTCGGTTCGATGCCGAACCCTTCGACAGGCTCAGGATGAGGGTGCAGGTGAATCGGCAAATAATAGTTCGATAATTCTGGAAACATCGTTGACTTTCTTCCGGTGGTGAGCTACATAGGCGACATGAACTTGAACCAAGCCGCTCGCTGTCTGGAAAAGCTCGGGAACCCGACGCGCCTGGAGATCTACCGTCTCCTGGTGCGCGCGGGGCCGGAGGGCCTGCCGGTCGGCGCCTTGCAGGAACACCTTGAGATTCCGGCCTCGACCCTGTCGCACCATGTCTCGCATCTGGTGAACGCGGGCCTGGTGCATCAGGCGCGGGAAGGGCGCGTGCTGCGTTGCACGCCGAACTTCAAGCTGATGGACGAGCTGGTCGGTTTCCTGACCGAGGAATGCTGCCAGGGCCTGGCGCCCGCCAAGGGCCGGCGCAGGGCCGGATAAGACGGCGCAGGGGACAACAGTCGAGAAGGAACTGTTCCATGAAACGCTTTCATGTCGGCATGCGGGTTGACGACCTCGAGTCCTCGATCCGCTTCTACACCGCCCTCTTCGGCGTCACACCTACGCGTCTGGAAGACGACTATGCGAAGTGGATGCTGGAGGATCCGCGGGTCAACTTCTCGATCTCGACGCGCTGCGATACCTCGGGCGACATTCACATGGGCATTCAAGTCGAGAACGAGGAAGAGCTCGACGAGGTCACCGACCGGCTCAAGTCCGCGAATATGACGGTGCGCGAGACGCCCGAGGTGACCTGCTGCTACGCCAAGTCGGACAAGACCTGGACCGCCGATCCCAAGGGCCTGCCCTGGGAAACCTTCCTCACCCGCGGTCCCACCACGGTCTACGGCGACGAGACGCTGACCAAGGAAGACGTCGACGAGCTCAAGGCCGGGGCCTGCTGCGGTTAGGGGCTGTGCGCAAAGGGAACTGGCGCTGTCTCAGGGCGCTACAACATCGCGTTCTAAATTGCATTGTCACCCTCGGGCTTGACCCGAGGGTCCATCAAGGTCCCGGACTCGGACCTCGATGGATTGCCGGGAGCGCGAAGCGCTCGGGCTTCGCCCGCCCGGCAATGACAACGTGGGGTGGTCAAGGGGAGAACTGAACGTGAGGTAAGTGATTCGAAACTCGTTTGATTGGATTTTATTTCGATAATTCTAGAATTATAAGTATCAAGTGGAGTGAAGATCAATGACCGACTCCATATCGCCGAGTCTCCCGAGGAGCGGGCAGCATAAGATCTCCGGCTCGTCGCTGCTGCGCCGTCTCGACCGTGTCTGGCTGGCCTTCGGCCTGCTGTTCGCCGCGCTGCTCGTCGTCTCGCCGCCCCAGGCTTGGGAGAGCGCGCGCTTCACGGCCGATGCCTTCATCTGGATCCTGCCCTTCCTACTCCTGTCGGTCCTGCTGGCGGCCTGGATCAAGGCGGCCGGCGTGGACCATTTGATCGGTAAGGCGGTCTCCCGCGCGCCGCTCGCAGCGATCGTCGTGGCCGCCTTGGTCGGCGCGCTCTCGCCCTTTTGCTCCTGCGGCGTCGTGCCCTTGATCGCGGCGCTGATGGCCGCGGGCATGCCGCTGCCGGCGGTCATGGCCTTCTGGGTCGCCTCGCCGCTGATGGACCCCGAGACCTTCGTGCTGATGGCTGCGACCATCGGCCTCGACTTCACCTTCGCCAAGACCGTCGCCGCGATCGCGATGGGCCTGCTCGGCGGCTTTGCGACGCTGGCGGCCGAGCGCGCCGGTCTCTTCACCAACCCGCTTAAGGCCGCCGTCTGTGGCGGCTGCAGCGTCGGCGCCCTGGACGGGCAGCCGATCCGCTGGGCCTTTTGGCAGGAGGGGTCGCGGCGGCGCGTCTTCGGCGACGAGGCCCTGCGCGTCGGCCTCTTCCTGGGCAAGTGGCTGCTGCTCGCCTTTGCGATCGAAAGCCTGATGGTGGCCTGGCTGCCGCCCGATCTGATCGCGCAAAGCCTGGGCGGCAACGCCTGGTACGCGGTGCCTCTGGCAGTCGCCGTCGGCGTCCCGGCCTATCTCAACGGTTTCGCCGCAATCCCGCTGGTCGGCGAATTGATCGCGATGGGCATGGCGCCGGGCGCGGCTCTGGCCTTCCTGACGGCAGGCGCGGTGACCTCGATCCCCGCGGCCATGGCGGTCTACGCGCTCGTCAAGCGGCCGGTGTTCCTCTGGTACCTGCTGGTAGCGCTCACCGGCTCGCTGGCCACAGGCTACGGCTACCAGCTCTGGCTGTCGGCGGTGGCGGCCTGAGCGAAATTCGCGCGAGGGAGCCCGACAGGCTGCGGCGACCGCAATGCGCCAAGCCGCGCAGGCAAGCAGGGTCGTCGATATCGCCCGCGGCATGCTGGGCGTCTGCTTCGGTGTCGCGCTCTTCGGGTTGGCCAACGGCGGCAACTTCGGAGTCATCGCCGTCGCGATGGCCGATGCCGGTGCGTCGGAAGTTCTCGTCGGCCTCGCGACCTCCTGCTACTTCGTAGGCGCCCTGACCGCCTCGCTGACCTGCGGCCGCTGGGTCCAGCGCTGGGGGGCCAAGCGCGCCTTCGTCGCAATCGCCTTCGCGGCCTGCGCCAGCACCGCCGCCATAGCCCTCTCGCCGCCGCTATGGCTCTGGCCCCTGCTGCGCGCGCTCACCGGTTTCAGCATGGGCGCCTACTACGTCGTCGTGGATAGCTGGTTCAACCACGCGACGGCCAATGCGACGCGCGGCCGCACGCTGGCGATCTACGAAACGGTGCGGCTGACCGCCGTCGCCGGGGGCTCCTTCTTCTTCCTGCAACTCAGCGATGCCTTGGGCCTCGGCGTCTTCCTTGGGGTCGCCGCGCTCTACCTGGCGGCGATTTTGCCGGTCTCGCTCAATCGCTTCGGCCATCCGGCGTCGCCCGGCGGGCCGGGCCTTCGCACGCTCCTGCGCCGAATCTTCAACCGGGCGCCGCTCGGCTTGACCTGCGCTTTCGTGGGCGGCGTCACCACGGCGTCGATCTACGGTCTCGTGCCGCTCTATGGCAACCAGGCGGGGCTTTCGACGGCCATGCTCGCAGCCTTCGTCTTTTGCCATCACATCGGTGCCTTCGCCGTCCAGTTCCCGGCCGGGTTCCTGTCCGACACCCTCGGGCGGCGCGGCGTCATCCTGTCGCTCTCCCTGCTTGGCGCGGGCGCCGCCGCATCGACCGCGCTGCTCGCACCGAGTGGCCTCCTCGCCCTGATGCTGGCGGCCCTCGCGGTCGGCGGGATCAGCCACACGCTCCACATCCTGGGCGTCGGCTTTGCCAACGACCGGCTGGGACCGGCGGACTACGTCGGGGGCGCCGCCGTGCTCTCGATCGCTTACGACGTCGGGACCGTGATCGGGCCGATTTTGGCTTCCTTGGCCATGCAGAGCTGGGGCAAGGATGCCCTCTATGCCTTTACGGCGATGGTTCTGGTCGTGCCCGCGCTGGTCAGCCTGCGACGCTCCGCCTAAAATCATTCCGATAGTTGGGCCGTATGGCCTTCTCGCCGTACTTGTGCAGTCAGCCAACGCGGGCGCTTTTGCCTCTGCCAGAGATGCCACTCCACAAACGCCTGCCGCGCGTTGTCGGCAATCTCGACGTCCTTAGGGAATCGCTCACATCCCTGGCGCAACTCGGCCGGTTTCAGCTCGTGGGCCAGGCGACCCACAACCACTACGCCGGAAAGCGTTACGAGATCCCCGACGTGCAGGGAGCGGCGTTCGGCGCCGTCGAACTGGGCGACGTGGACCTGAATTTCTTCCTGCGCGTTATGTTGGAGGGGCGATTCCGCACGGCGATCGAGATCGGCGCCGCGGGTTGCCACCGCATCAAGTCGCTGGCGCGCCTGCTGCCGGAGATCGAGGCCCATGCGCTCGACATCGGCCCGGCGTTCGGCGTCGAGCGCCAGGACGGCGGCGTTCGTATCGGCCCGTTCGAGCCGGCTTTCTTCGAGGTCCGGCGCGAGCGCGCTGTCGTGTTCACCAGCGCGACGCTGGCCTGCTTGCGGCCGCCCGAGCTGGACGACTTCCTGCGCCTGCTCGCCGGCCATGGCTACGCGCTGGCGCTGTCCGAGCCCGGATTCCGCTTCGGTGTCGATCGCGCTTTGCCGCGCAACAGGCTGAGCTACTACCATCCCTGGCGGCAGAGGCTCGAGGCCGCCGGCTTCGCGCTGGTCGAGGCCAAGGCCGGGGTCAAGAACTGCGCCTGGCGCCTGCGCATCCCGAAGGCCAATGGCGAGCACTGGCTACAGATACTCGCGCAGCCGCGAGGCGATTGAGACAGGTGCGTCAGGAGGCGGCCGCCAGGCTCTCGCAGCTAGATTCACGCTGG
Source organism: Kiloniellales bacterium (assembly GCA_022360075.1). The sequence continues at coordinate 9,886 of JAKSDN010000829.1, forward strand.
CTGAAGACCTCATCGAAGGTCTCGCGCAAGGCGACATCCAGATCGGCCATCGTCACGGGCAGGCCCATGTCGGCCAGCGAGGTCACGCCGTGTCCCTCGATCCCGCAGGGCACGATGCCGGCGAAATGCTCGAGGTCCGGGTCCAGGTTGACCGCGATGCCGTGATAGGTGACCCAGCGGCGCACGCGCACACCGATCGCCGCGATCTTGTCTTCCTGACGGCCGCGCTGAACCCAGATGCCGACCCGGCCCTCGCGCCGCTCGCCGGTCACGTTGAAGCGGGCCAGGGCGCGGATCACCCAGTCTTCCAGGTCGTGGACGTAGCAGCGGACGTCGGGGCGCCGCCGCTTGAGGTCGAGCATCACGTAGGCCACGCGCTGACCGGGCCCGTGGTAGGTGTAGCGCCCGCCACGGCCGCTGCGGTAGACGGGAAAGCGGCCCGGTTCGAGCAGCTCGTCGTCGGCGGCGCTGGTCCCGGCGGTGTAGAGCGGCGGATGCTCCAACAGCCAGACCTGCTCCGCCGCCGTGCCGTCTCGGACCATCCGGACGCGCTCTTCCATGGCCGCCACCGCCTCGGGATAGGGGACCAGGCGTTCTTCGATCCGCCATTCGACAGGTTGCATCCTGGCCTTTCTCTTCTCCGATCGCCGAAAACCCAAGGCGGCTGGCCGCGCTTGCGCCGCGCAAAGCGGTCTGCTAAGCCCGGACGAACAATAGGCTAGGGCCGGGGTGACGCCAAGCGGAGCGATGGGCACGGACCTGATCGATCGTGTGCCGAGGGGGCGCGACCGCCGGTTGCTTTCCGTACCTTGAGACCGCGACCCGCCGAACCAGGCCCGCCGCCCATGCAGCGGGCCTTTGCTTCGCCTTGCCCGTTGCCAAGAACATAGCGACGAAAGCGCGCAACGACGCGACGGGTGCCGTCAGACCGTCGGCACTGGAGGGGAGGCCACGATGCCCAAGGATCTGCAGGACGCTGCGCTCGCCTACCACCGCTTGCCCAAACCCGGCAAGCTCGAGGTGACGGCAACCAAGCCGCTCGGCAACCAACACGACCTGGCCCTGGCCTATTCGCCCGGCGTCGCCGCGGCCTGCGAGGCGATCGCCGCCGACCCCGGCACCGCGGCCGACTACACGGCGCGCGCGAACCTGGTCGCCGTCGTCTCCAACGGCACGGCGGTGCTGGGCCTGGGATCCATCGGGCCTCTGGCGGCCAAGCCGGTCATGGAGGGCAAGGCGGTCCTGTTCAAGAAGTTCGCCGGCATCGACGTCTTCGACATCGAGATCGACGCCGGCGAGGTCGACAAGATGGTCGAGATCGTCGCCGCCCTGGAGCCGACCTTCGGCGGGATCAACCTCGAGGACATCAAGGCGCCGGAGTGCTTCGAGGTCGAGGCGCGTCTGCGCGAGCGCATGAACATCCCAGTCTTCCACGACGACCAACATGGCACCGCGATCATCGTCGGCGCCGCCGTCTACAACGGCCTGCGCCTGGTCGGCAAGGAGATCGGCGATGTCAAGGTGGTCACCTCGGGCGCCGGGGCGGCCGCGATCGCTTGCCTGAACCTACTCGTGGCGATGGGTGTCAAGCGCGAGAACGTTTGGGTCACGGACATCGTCGGCCTGGTCTACGAGGGCCGGGAAGAGCAGATGGACCAGTGGAAGGGCGCTTACGCGCAGGCCACCGACGCCCGCACGCTGGGCGAGGTGATCGAGGGCGCCGACGTGTTCCTCGGCCTCTCGGCCCCCGGCGTGCTCAAGCCGGAGATGGTCGCGCGCATGGCCGAAAGCCCGCTGATCCTGGCGCTCGCCAACCCGATCCCTGAGATCCTGCCGGAGGAGGCGCGCGCCGCGCGCGAGGACGTGATCATCGCCACCGGCCGCTCGGACTATCCGAACCAGGTCAACAACGTGCTCTGCTTTCCCTTCATTTTCCGCGGCGCGCTCGATGTCGGCGCGACCTCGATCAACGAGGAGATGAAGATCGCCTGCGTCAAGGCATTGGCCGACCTGGCCCTGGCCGAGCCCTCCGAGGTCGTCGCCAAGGCCTATGGCGGCGAAGCCAAGCTGTTCGGCGCCGACTACCTGATCCCGCGGCCCTTCGATCCCCGGCTGATCCTCAAGATCGCCCCGGCCGTGGCCCAGGCCGCCATGGACAGCGGTGTCGCCACCAAGCCGATCGAGGATTTCGAGAGCTATTGCCAGAACCTGCAGCGCTTCGTCTTCCGCTCAGGCCTGGTCATGAAACCGATGTTCGAGCGGGCGCGCGAGGCGGACAAGTGCCTGATCTACGCCCAGGGCGAGGACGAGCGCGTGCTGCGGGCCGTCCAGGTCGTGGTCGACGAGGGCCTGGCCAAGCCGATCCTGGTCGGCCGCCCCGAGGTCGTCGAGGCGCGGATCAAGCGCGAGGCCCTGCGCCTCCAGGCCGGCGAGCATTTCGAACTGATCAATCCGGAGAGCGACCCGCGCTTCAAGGAGTATTGGGAGACTTATCACGGCATCATGGGGCGCAAAGGGGTCACGCCGGACCTGGCGCGCACCATCGTTCGGACCAACAACACCGTGATCGCCGCCTTGGCGGTCAAGCGCGGCGAGGCCGACGCCATGATCTGCGGCGGCGACGGGCGCTACCGGGAGCACTTGTCACATATCCGCGATATCATCGGCTTGGCCAAGGGCGTCCACGATCTCTCGGCGGTCAGCATGCTGGTCTTGTCAAAGGGCACGTACTTCTTGGCCGATACCTATGTCACGCCCGATCCGAGCCCCGAGGAGCTGGTCGAGATGACGTACATGGCCGCCGTACATGTCCGCCAGTTCGGCTTCGAGCCCAAGGTGGCGCTTCTGTCGCACTCCAACTTCGGTTCCTCCGAGGCGCCTTCGGCGGCGAAGATGCGCGAGGCCCTGCACCTGCTGCACAAGCGCTATCCGGACCTCGAGGTGGAAGGCGAGATGCACGCTGATGCCGCGCTCAGCGAGTTCACCCGCCAAAGGGTGTTCCCCGAATCGCGGCTCGAGGGAGCGGCCAATCTGCTGGTCATGCCCAACCTGGATGCCGCCAACATCGGTTTCAACTTGGTCAAGGAGCTGGGCGAGGGCCTGCCGGTCGGCCCGATCCTGATCGGTACGGCCGCTCCGGCGCATATCGTGACCACCTCGGTCACCGCGCGCGGGATCGTCAACATGAGCGCGATCGCCGCCGTGGACGCGCAGAACCGTAGCAGCGCGCCCTGAGCCTCGGCGAGCGTATGAGTCAGCAGACGCAACACGAAGAGCCGCTGGAGCCCGAGAGCGACGGCGCCGCCCCGACCGGGCCGCCCTCGGCCGAGGAGGACTACGAGCTCTCCAACGAGCTGATCTACGCCGTCGAGGACGCGCTCGCCGAGCAGCAGGTCGCGGTCGTGGCCGAGCTGCTCGAGCCGCTGCACCCGGCCGACCTGGCCGACCTGATCGAGTACCTGACCGCCGACGAGCGGCGCCAGCTCGTCGAGGTTCTGGGCGCGAAGCTCGATCCCGAGGTGCTGGCCGAGCTCGATCCGGAGGTCCGCGAGCAGGTCATCGAAACGCTGGGGCCGCGGGACTTCGCCCGCGCCCTCTCGGCGCTCGATAGCGACGACGCGGTCGAGATCTTCGAGGATCTCGACGAGGAGGCCCGGCACCGCCTGCTGTCGGTGCTGCCGCGGGCCTATCGCCAGCTCCTCGAGGAAAGCCTGAGCTATCCGGAGGACTCGGCCGGCCGGCTGATGCAGCGCGAGATCGTGGCCGTGCCCTCGGCCTGGACCGTGGGCGAGACCATCGACTACATGCGCGCTGCCGACGGCCTGCCGGACGACTTCTACGATCTCTTCGTGGTCAATCCCAAGCACCGGCCGATCGGCGCGATCCCACTGAGCCGGGTGCTGCGCACGCGCCGCCCGGTGCGCCTGACCGACATCATGGACACCGAGATAAAGGTGATCCCCCTGGAGATGGACCAGGAGGACGTGGCCTACACCTTCCGCCAGTACGGCCTGGTCTCGGCGCCGGTGGTCGACGATTCGGGGCGCCTGGTCGGCGTGATCACGGTGGACGACGTGGTCCACGTCATCGTCGAGGAGGCCGACGAGGACCTGGCCAAGCTCTCCGGCATGGGCGAGATCGATCTCTACAGCGCGACGCTGGACACGACCAAGGCACGTTTCCCCTGGCTGGCGGTGAACCTCCTGACCGCCATCCTGGCCTCGCTGGTGATCGGCCTCTTCGAGGGCACGATCGAGCGCCTGGTCGCGCTCGCCGTGCTGATGCCGATCGTCGCCTCCATGGGCGGAAACGCCGGCACGCAGACCCTCACCGTGGCCGTCCGCGCGATCGCCATGAAGGACCTGACCGGCGCCAACACCCTGCGCTTCGTCTGGAAGGAGCTGCTGGTCGGCTGGCTGAACGGCCTCGCCTTTGCCGTACTGACCGGGCTCGTAGCCTGGCTCTGGTTCGGCGATCCCTTCCTCGGCGGCGTGATCGCCGCGGCCATGGTGGTCAACATGCTGGTGGCCGCCCTCTTCGGCGCCTTGATCCCGATCGGCCTGGAGAAGATGGGCGTCGATCCGGCAATCGCCTCCAGCGTGTTCCTCACCACGGTGACCGACGTGATCGGGTTTTTTGCCTTTCTGGGCCTGGCGGCTGTTTTTCTGTTGTAGGCAAACATCGCCGACGCCTTTGCAGACCACCGGACCTTGACATCACAAACGTCAGATCTTTTGAAGTTCCAGTGTCTTATCTGGTACTATGCGGTATTAGTTGATCTTATTCGGATTGGAGCTGAGCCTTGAGCAAGGAGTTCGAGACCGTCTCGTTCAGAATCGAGAAATCGAAGAAGGCCGAGCTCGATAGCCTTGCCAAAGCCATGGAGCGCGACCGGTCCTACATCCTGAACCAGGCGGTCGCCGACTTCATAGCCTTCAACCGCTGGCAGATCGAAAGGATCGAGCGGGGCATGGCGGCCGCCGAGGCCGGGGACTTCGCGAGCGAAGAGGAAATGGCCGACGCCATCGCCAAGTGGCGTAAGTGAAAGTCCTTTGGACCCGACCTGCCATGAGCGATCTGGCGTCAGCGGGCGAGTACATCGCAGACCGCGATCCTGTCGCTGCAGCAAGAGTTATCGAACGGATTTTGGAGCAAACGCAGGCTCTGAGCCAGTTCCCACTACGTGGCCGAGCAGGCCGCGTGCCGGGCTCGAGGGAGTTGGTGGTCGCGAACACGCCCTACGTGGTCGCCTACGAGCTTCGGGACGATTGCATCGCAATCGTCGGCTTTCTCCACGCCAAGCAACGATGGCCTGACCGATTCAGTTAGGGTCGGGCTTCCTTCACAACAGACCGTTGCCTTCTGGTTTGTCATCGCGAGCGTAGCGAAGCGATCCAGTCCGCTGGCACCGAGCGGAGGCCCTGGATTGCCGCGCCGCCTGGCGCCGGCTCGCAATGACGGCGGGATGCATGGCTTCGTCCAACGCAGCTCGAGGGGCTGTCCAAGCGCCGTTGAATCGGAATGATTTAGCTTTACGTTAACGTAAACGTTAACTATAGTGCCATCATGTCCAAAACCTACAGCATCTCCGAGCTGGCCCGGGAGTTCGCGGTTACGCCGCGCACGATCCGCTTCTACGAGTCCGAAGGCCTGATCGCGCCGCTGCGCGCGGGCCAGCGGCGGGTCTACCGGCCGCGCGACCGGGTGCGCCTGAAGCTGGTGCTGCGCGGCAAGCGCCTGGGCTTCAGCCTGAAGGAGATTGCCGAGATCATCGATCTCTACGACGCCCCGCCGGGCGAGGCCGGCCAACTCCAGTTGCTGATCGACCGCATTGCCGAGCGCCGCGTCGAGCTGGAGGAGAAGCGGCGGGATATCGAGGCGGCCCTGGCCCATTTCGACAGCGTCACTGCCGAGTGCCGGGCACGCCTGGCGGCGCTCGCCGGCACCGGGCAGGAGGCCGTGGCCTGATGACGGCGTTCACGCCGCTCGATCCGGACTTCGAGGCCCGCGTGCGCGCCAGCTTCGGCCGCCAGACGATCATGGACTTGATCGGCGCGCGCATGAGCCGGGTCGCGCCCGGCGAGGTCGAGATCGAGCTGCCTTACCGCGAAGACCTGACCCAGCAGCACGGCTTCTTCCATGCGGGCGTGACCAGCACGATCGCGGATTCGGCGGCCGGCTACGCGGCCTTCAGCCTGTTCCCGGCCGACGCCTCGGTGCTCACGGTCGAATACAAGATCAACCTGATCGCACCGGCCCAGGGCGAGCGTTTGATCGCCGTCGGCCGGGTGATCAAGCCCGGACGGACCCTCACCCTTTGCGAGTTCGATGTGTTCGGTGAGACCGACGGCACGCGCAAGCTCTGCGCCAAGGGCCTGGACACGCTGATGCGCCTCGACGGCCGGCCGGATATGCCGATGGCCGGGTGAGGCTGTCGCCCCGGCCGGTCCGTGGCGTAGACTGAGCCGGTTTGTTGGACGCGGCGAGACCGAGCTATCCTCACGCTTCGACAGGCTCAGCATGAGGGTCTTTGTTCGTGACGACGCTTTCTGCCTAGCCCCTCATCCTGAGCTTGTCGAAGGGTGAGGATAGCTCGGCGTCGCAGTTCGGCCCGCACCGATTGCGCCGAACCCACGCCCTGTCAAAGGACGACCGGAATGATCCCCAACCAGCTCCCTTCGCTCAACTTCGACCTCGGCGAGACCGCCGACATGCTGCGCGACACCGTCATGAGCTTCGCCTCGGAACAGATCGCCCCGATTGCCGCCGAGATCGACCGCGACGACCGCTTCCCGCGCGACCTTTGGCCCCAGCTCGGCGCGCTCGGCCTGCACGGCATCACGGTGGAGGAGGAGCTGGGCGGGTCTGGCATGGGCTATCTCGAGCACTGCGTGGCCATGGAGGAGGTCAGCCGGGCTTCGGCCAGCGTCGGGCTCAGCTACGGCGCCCACTCGAACCTCTGCGTCAACCAGATCCGGCGCAACGGCAGCGACGTGCAGAAGCGGCGCTATCTGCCGGGCCTGATCTCCGGCGAGCAGGTCGGCGCGCTCGCGATGAGCGAGCCCGGCGCCGGCTCCGACGTGGTGAGCATGCGGCTCAAGGCCGAGCGTCGCGGCGATCGCTACGTGCTGAACGGCACCAAGATGTGGATCACCAACGGCCCCGA
>JAKSDN010000705.1 GCA_022360075.1 Kiloniellales bacterium
GAGCCAGAAGCGACTCTGATAGCCTGACCCGGACGCGCCGGGTTCCTCCTTCGACCGGCGTGCCGACGCCGGATCGAACGCTCACATGGCTCAAGCAATCACGGAAGAAAAAGCGCCGCCCAGCGAAGCCGCGGGGCTGCGCGTCCTGCCCGACGGCCTGGTCAACCGCATCGCCGCCGGCGAGGTGATCGAGCGGCCGGCCGCCGCCGTGAAGGAGCTGGTCGAAAACGCCCTCGACGCCGGGGCGCGGCACATCGACGTGGTGATGCGCGCAGGCGGCCGGGCGCTGATCGCCGTCACCGACGACGGCCGCGGCATGACCCGCGAGGAGCTGGCGCTGGCGGTCGAACGCCACGCGACCTCGAAGCTGCCCGAGGACGACCTGGTCAACATCGGCTTCCTGGGCTTCCGGGGCGAGGCGCTGCCCTCGATCGGCGCGGTCAGCCGTATGACGCTGCTGAGCCGCACCGCCGGCGCCGAGCAGGCCTGGTCGCTTTCGCTCGAGGCCGGCCGCAAGGCCGCGCCCGAGCCCGCCGCCCATCCGCAGGGTACGCGCATCGAGGTGCGCGAGCTGTTCTTTGCGACGCCGGCCCGGCTCAAGTTCCTGAAGTCCGCGCGCACCGAGCTCGGCCATGCCCAGGACGCGATCAACCGCCTGGCCATGGCCCATCCCCAGGTCGGCTTCACCCTGGCCGACGAGACCCGCAGCCTGATCCGCCTGGCGCCGGCCGAGGGCGACCTGCTCGACTCGCGCCTGAAGCGGCTCTCGGCGGTCATGGGCAAGGACTTCGCGGCCAACGCCCTGCCGATCGAGGCGCGGCGCGAGGGCTTGACGCTGACCGGCTACATCGGCCTGCCGACGCTCAACCGCGGCAACGCCCAGGCCCAGTACCTCTTCGTCAACGGTCGGCCGGTGCGCGACCGCCTGCTGCACGGCGCGGTGCGCGGCGCCTACCAGGACTTCCTGGCGCGCGACCGCCATCCCATGGTCGCGCTGTTCCTCGAGCTGCCGGCCGACCAGGTCGACGTCAACGTGCATCCGACGAAGGCCGAGGTGCGCTTCCGCGAGCCCGGACTGGTGCGCGGTCTGATCGTGAGCGCCTGCAAGCACGCCCTGGCCGAGGCCGGCCACCGCGCCTCGACCACGGTCTCCCAGGCCGCCCTCGGCGCGATCCAGCCGGGTGCAGCGCCGGCCTGGCAAGCCGCGGGCGGCGGCGTGCCGGGCCCGGCCCGAATCCCGCGCGGCCTCGCCGAAGCCCAGGCTGCCTACCACGCGCCGCTGCCGGGACTCGAGTCCGCGCCGGCCGCGCGTCCCTCGATGCCGTCGGCGGACCCGCCCGCCGAAGCCTCGGCGCAGGCAGACTATCCCCTCGGCGCGGCCCGGGCCCAGGTCCACGCCACCTACATCGTCGCCCAGACCGACGACGGCATCGTCATCGTCGACCAGCACGCCGCCCACGAGCGCCTGGTCTACGAGCGCATGAAGCGTGAGATCGCGGCGTCCGGCGTTGCGAGGCAGTTGCTGCTGATCCCCGAGGTTGTCGAGCTCGAGGAGCCGGCGGTCGAGCGCCTGCTCGCCCGCACCGAGGAGCTGGGCGAGCTCGGCCTGGCGATCGAGCCCTTCGGCCCCGGCGCCGTGGTGGTGCGCGAGGTCCCCGCCCTGCTCGGCGAGGTCGAGGCCCAGGGCCTGCTGCGCGATCTGGCCGACGAGCTCGCCGAGCTCGGCGAGGCGCTGAAGCTCAAGGAGCGCCTGGAAGAGGTCTGCGGCACGATGGCCTGCCACGGCTCGGTGCGCGCCGGCCGCCAGCTCAAGGCCGAGGAGATGAACGCCCTGCTGCGCCAGATGGAAGCCACCCCCCACTCCGGCCAATGCAACCACGGCCGCCCGACCTATGTGGAACTCAAGCTCGCCGACATCGAGAAGCTGTTCGGGCGGCGTTAGACGAAGGGGTCGATCACCTCGAGCCCGCAGCCATCGAAATCTCGAACGTTGCGCGTCGCTAGAGCAAAGGCCTTCGCTCGAGCGATGGCGGCGATAATCCCGTCGGCGATGCTCATCGGGCAGCCTTGGCGTTTGCGGTCAGACATCAGCTGGCCATAGAGCCGCGCTGCCGTCTCATCAAAAGCCAGGACGCGTCCTTCGAAAGCGTCCGCAATCAAGCCCTCAAACGTCGCTTCCAGGCTTTGCTGGCGCTTCCCATCCGGCAACGCGCGAAGTCCGTAAGTAATTTCAGCAACCGTAACGACAGAGAGATAAAGGTCCGCCGCATCCTGGCTGTTCAGCCAATCGGTGACCGTCTTGGCCGGTGCCGACTTCATCACCTCGGATACGACATTCGTATCGAGCAAAATCACCGCGTAAGATCCGGCGGCTCGTGCGGCGCGCGGGGGGGCAGCTCCAAATCGACACCGTTCTCAGGTCCGAAGCGGGCCAGAAAGAGGTCGCCGAGCCTTTCAGGAGCGGAGACCGCTCGCTTGATGATGCGGCGTACCTCTTCCTCCATCGATACGCCTTCGCGCGCCGCGCGCTGGCGCAGCCGCTCATAGGTATCGCTGTCCAAGTTTCGCACGCTCAAACCGGCCACGGCGCGATCTCCCTAAACTCGTGAAATGCTAGCATATGATAGCATTGCTAGCAAGCGCTAGCATTCGCTCGCCTGGCTAGGACTTACGCCTCCGCTTCCCGCAAGAACACCAGCTTGGCCTTGCCGTAGGTGCGTTGGTCGACGGTGGCGAAGCCCTCGGGCGGCTCGAAGGGTTCGGCCTTCATGAGTTCGACCGAGATCAGCGCGCCGGGGGCGAGCCAGCCGGCCTTGCGCAGGGCCACGAGCGCCGGGCCGGCGAGGCCCTGGTTGTAGGGCGGATCCATGAGGACGACGGTGCAAGGATCGGCGTCGGCAGGCCGAGGCGGCGGGCGCAGCACGTCGGCGCGGTGCACGCTGGC
>JAKSDN010000726.1 GCA_022360075.1 Kiloniellales bacterium
CACGCCGGTCCGGCGCCGGTCCGCTCGACCGAGATCTCGCGGCGCCAGGGGATTCCGCGGCGCTATCTCGAGCAGGTCCTCCAGCAGCTCGTGCACGAGGGTATCCTTACCGGGCAGCGCGGGCCGCGCGGCGGCTATCGCCTGGCGCGGGAGCGGCGCCGAGTCTCGGTGGGCGAGATCATCCGCATCGTGCGCCGGCTCGAGGGCACCATCGATCCGGCCAACGAGCCGGACGGCTCGGAGATCGGGGTCAAGGTGGTGCGTCCGATCTGGATCGACATGCAGCGCGAGATGATGGCGCGCTTCGATCGGCTTACGGTCGAAGAGCTCTGCGAAATGGCGCGTCGGCAGGACATTGAATGCGAGGCGGTTCAGACGCCTGATTTTTCGATCTGAACCGGCGGGCCGCGTGCCCTTCGGTCCCGATAAGGAGCCTACCATGTCAGTTGCGAAGATCGATATCAGCGGTCTGGCATCGAAGATCTCGGCCAAGGAGCCGCCGCGCGGCCGGATTTATGATTCGATCCTGGAGACCATCGGCGCCACGCCGCTGCTGCGCCTGCCGAAGCTCGCCGAGAAGTACGGCGCCGTGGCCGACGTCACCGTCAAGTGCGAATTCTTCAACCCGCTGGGGTCGGTGAAGGACCGCATCGGCCTGGCGATGATCGAAGCCCTGGAGGCCGAAGGACGGATCGGCCCGAACACGACGATCGTCGAGCCGACCAGCGGCAACACCGGCATCGCCCTGGCCTTCGTCTGCGCCGCCAAGGGCTATCGCCTGATCCTGACCATGCCCGACACCATGTCCGTGGAGCGCCGCAAGATGCTGCGTCTGCTGGGCGCCGAGCTGGTGCTGACCGAAGGCAGCCAGGGCATGCGCGGCGCCGTCACGCGGGCGGAGGATCTGGTCGAGGAGCTGATCGATGCCGTCATGCCGCAGCAATTCGTCAACCCGGCCAACCCGGAGGTGCATCGCCTCACCACCGCCGAAGAGATCTGGACCGACACGGACGGCCAGGTCGATGCGGTGATCTCGGGCGTCGGCACCGGCGGAACCCTGACCGGCGTCGGCAGGGTGTTGAAGGAACGCAAGCCGGGCGTCCAGATGATCGCGGTCGAGCCCGAGGACAGCCCGGTCCTGTCCGGCGGGGCGCCCGGCCCGCACAAGATTCAAGGCATCGGCGCCGGCTTCGTCCCCGATATCCTGGATCAAAGCCTGATCGACGAGGTGCTGCGCATCGCCAACGACACAGCGCTGCGCACGGCCCGCGAGGCGGCGCAGCTCGAAGGCCTGCCGGTCGGAATCTCATCGGGTGCGGCGCTTGCCGCCGGCGTGGAGTACGGTGCGCGCCCGGAGATGGCGGGCAAGCTGGTCGTGATCATCCTGCCCTCCTTCGCCGAGCGCTATCTCTCCACGGATCTCTTCGAAGGCTTCTGAGGCATCTGGCACCATGGACATCGACTTCACCGACGCCCAGATCGACCGCTACGCCCGGCACCTCGTCCTGCCGGAGATCGGCGAAGCCGGCCAGGCCAAGCTCCTGGGCTCGCGGGTTCTGGTGGTCGGCGCGGGCGGCCTCGGCTCGCCGCTGCTGCTCTATCTGGCCGCCGCCGGGGTCGGCACGCTGGGCGTCGTGGACGACGACGTGGTCGATCTCTCGAACCTGCAGCGCCAGGTCCTGCACGACAGCGCCAAGATCGGCGTCGACAAGGTCGAGAGCGCCAAGGCCCGGCTGGCCGAGATCAACCCCGAGGTCCGGGTCGTGCCGCATCGCCTGCGGGTCACGCGGGCCACGGTCGAGGACCTGATCGCCGACTACGATCTGGTCGCCGACGGCTCCGACAACTTCTCGACCCGCTATCTGATCAACGACGCCTGCTACCTCGCCGGCAAGACCCTGGTCTCCGCCGCGATCATGCGCTTCGACGGCCAGCTCTCGACCTACAAGGCTCATTTGCGCCGCGCCGGCGACGGCGAGGCCCATCCCTGCTATCGCTGCATCTTCGGCTCGCAGCCGCCCGAGATGAAGGAGAGCTGCGCCGACGTCGGGGTCCTGGGCGCGCTGGCCGGCACGCTCGGCAGCCTGCAAGCCAACGAGGTGATCAAGGAGCTGCTCGGCATCGGCGAGAGTATGTCTGGTCGCCTGCTGCTCTACGACGCGCTGGCGACGGCCTTTCACAACGTCACGGTCAAGGCCGATCCGGCCTGCGCGCTCTGCGGCCCACAGGCCACGATCCGCGACCTCGACAGCGTCGACTACGATGAAAACGGCGCGGTTTGCGCCGCCTGACCATGGCAGATCCTGAATCGATGTCCGGCCGTCCCACGCTGCAGCGCTCGACGCCGGTGCTGAAGGCGGCCAACTATCCGCGCGCCCAGGCGTTCTACGTCGAGCAACTCGGCTACAGAGTCGTCGAAGAGGGCGGCGATCCGCCGCGTTTCGGCATCTTCGAGCGGGACAAGAGCGCGCTCTTCGTCGATGCCTGGAACGGGCCGCCCCAGCCGGTTGCCGGCGCCTGGGACGCCTACATCCACGTCGCCGACGTCGATGCGCTCTACGCGGAGCTAAGGGAAGCGGGCGCCCCGATCACGCGCACGATCGAGAACACCGTCTACGGCATGCGCGAGTTCGAGGTCACGGACCCGGACGGCAACGTGATCTGTTTCGGCGAGGACAGTAAGGCCGCGGCGGCGCGTTGAGGCAGCTCTTCCCGCATGCAATAGCAATCCACCTATTGTCATTGCGAGCCGGCGTCGGCCGGCGCGGCAATCCAGGGCGGACTCTCAGGCGACGGCGGACTGGATTGCTTCGCTCCGCTCGCAATGACGGACCCGGATGCTGTGAAGCTGACTCGACGCGGCAAAGCCCAACGCCAGGCCTCAGAACATCGTCTCCAGCACCCGGTCGGGCGGCGTGTGGCCGTCGACGAAGGTCTTGATATTGATGATGACCTTCTCGCCCATGGCGATGCGGCCCTCGATCGTCGCCGAGCCCATGTGCGGCAGCAGCACCACGTTGTCGAGCTGCAGCAGCTTGGGATTGACCGCCGGCTCGTGCTCGAAGACGTCGAGCGCGGCACCGGCCAAGTCGCCGGCCTCCAGCATCCGGGTGAGCGCGTTCTCGTCGATCACCTCGCCGCGGCTGGTATTGACGATGTAGGCATGGGGCTGCATCAGCTTGAGCCGGCGCGCCGAGAGCAGATGGTAGGTCGCCGGCGTGTGCGGGCAGTTGACCGAGATGATGTCCATGCGCGAGACCATCTGGTCGAGGCTCTCCCAATAGGTCGCCTCGAGCTCGGCCTCGATGTCGGGATGCACCCGGCGCCGGTTGTGGTAGTGGATCGACAGGCCGAATCCGCGCGCGCGCCGCGCCACCGCCTGGCCGATCCGGCCCATGCCGATGATGCCGAGGCGCTTGCCCGAGATGCGGTGGCCGAGCATAGAGGTCGGGCTCCAGCCGTTCCACTCGCCCGAGCGCACCAGGCGCTCGCCCTCGGTGAGGCGGCGCGGTGTCGCCAGGATCAGCGCCATGGTCATGTCGGCCGTGTCCTCGGTGAGGACGCCCGGCGTGTTGGTGACGGTGATGCCGCGCTGGCGCGCCGTCTTGAGGTCGATGTGGTCGACCCCGGTGCCGAAGGAGGCGATCAGCTTCAGCCGTGGGCCGGCTTGCGACAGCACGCCGACATCGATCCGGTCGGTGACCGACGGCACGAGCACGTCGGCCTGCTTGACCGCGTCGACCATCTGGGCCTGGCTCTGGGCCTCGTCCGCATCGTTCAGACGCGTATCGAAGAGCTCCATCATCCGGGTCTCGATGACGTCGGGAAGCCTGCGCGTGACGATGACCAGCGGTTTTTGCTGCGGCATGACGGTCCTTTATCCAGGCTGGCGTTCGATCTGCCGTTTCGCCTGCCATAGCAGCGCGTCCGGGCCTTGTCCAGCATGCCACCGGCGTCCCGAGCGGCAAAATCGGCATGCGGAGACCGGCCCGCGTTCGGCGGGGCCGCGACGACGAACCTTGACCGGAATGCCGCCGCAAAGGTACCAGATCGGCTACATTCGGGTCGTGGCAGCACGCCCGACACAGAGATCGAGCATGGGGAGCTCATGGGTCGAAGACCTGCCGCACTCTTGCGGTTGTCGCTCATCGTCGTCTGTTGCCTGATCACCGGCGCGCCGGCCGCGGTCTTGTGGGCGCAGAACGCTGACGGCGAGACCGCGGCCGAAGACGGCGGCGAGACGGCGACGTCGCCACAGATCGGACGGCGCAGCGGCGCCAAGCTGCCCCGCTTCGTTGCGCTGCGCGCGCCCGAGGTCAACATGCGCACGGGCCCCGGGACCCGCTATCCGATCGACTGGGTCTATCAGCGGCGCAACCTGCCGGTCGAGATCATCGACGAGTACGACACCTGGCGCCGGGTCCGCGACCACGAGGGTACCTCCGGCTGGATCCACCAGAGCATGCTGCACGCGCGGCGCTTCGTGCTGATCACCAGCGACGAGGGCGCGGTGCTCCGCCGCGACCCGCAGGACGACGCGCGCCCCGTGGCCTTGCTTGAGACCGGAGTCATCGGCCATGTCGAGAGCTGCGGCGAGATCTGGTGCGTGGTCGAGGTGCAGGCCCTGAAGGGCTGGCTACGCCGCGATCAGATCTTCGGGGTCTATCCCGACGAGGAAGTGCGTTAGCGTCGAAAGGTCCCGACAGCGCGCCTCTGCTAGCGGTATCGGAGCGTGAGGGCGGCCGCGGCCTCGGCTTGATCCTCGCCGTCCCGCAGATCGCCGATCTCTTCGAGGGCTTTGTCCAGGAGCCTGGCCATCTCCTCGGGCTCGTCATAGCGGATGTGCTCGCCCTGCAGCAGCGTTGCGTTCATCAGCGCGCGCATCTTCACGAGCAGGGCCTGATTGGTGCAGAGCTTGGTGTCATAACCCAGTTCCTCCAGGCGCTTGCCGATGACATAGGTCGGTGCCCAGCCGGGCATGACCTGGTAGCCCGGCTCGCGTCCGATCAGCGCCGGGTCCAGATCGCGCGGCTCGTCGGTCTGCTCGAAATAGCTGTCGACATAGCGGTAGGCGCGCTCCCCGACCACGGGGGTGTTGGGCGGGATGCCGGCACGGTCGTGAATCCGCCACATGCGCTCGGCGACTTCCTGGAACTTCCGCGTGTTGAAAAGCCGCTGCACATGGGGATTGCGCGCCCGCATCAGGTTGGTCAGGAACATCAGCGCCGACCCGTGGCCACCCTGTGCGGCCTGCGGCGTGAAGCCGGACCAGACGCCGTCTCCACCGGCCAGGATCGCCTCGAGCACGGCCGCATCTTCCGTCCCGTTGGCCCTGTGCGGGTGCGCGAGCAGCTTGCGCGGCCGGGGATGGTAGTGCCGCATCGTCTTGACCAGCGCATAGGTCTCGAAGGGAAAGCGCGTGCCCTTCACGTCCTCGAAGAGGATGCCGGTGATGGCTTCGCCGCCCAGCATCTTGATCACTTGGACCAAGAACGCCGGGTCATCGTCGTAGGTGTCGAAGGGATCGCCGATGCGAATGTAGATCCGTCCCACCCGCTCGGTCTCCGGCGGCAGCATTTCCCGATAGTGCCGAACATGCGCGCGCAGACCGACGAGCGCCTGCTCCTTGGTCTGACCCGATATCTCGATGGTCTTGGGCCTGATCTCGCAGAGCAGGATCACGTTGGGAATCTTGTAGTTCAGGGTCTGCCGCGCGGCGGGGCCCATCGGAAAGGGCGCGCCTTCGACGAGAGGCTCGACCGCGATGGTCGAGAAGAACGGATCCAGCGATTCCCCCTTCTCGACCAGGTAATCCATGAACTTGTCGGCGACGGACGGAAAGGCGAAGAAGTTGGCCAGGCCGAACTCGTTGAGACCGAGACCGCGCGCCAGCTCGTAGAGCTCGATCTTGTCGTCGAGCGTGTGGCCGAAGTAGGAGGAGAGCGTGGCCTCGCGGGCCGACATGTCGAAGACCGTCGGCACGGCGTCGCGCAGGATCGCCACGCGTTCCTCGATGTGATCCCGCGCCGCTTTCAGAACGGCCTCGTCCTCTTCGTTCAGCCGGAAGTCTTGCATTTGCGCTGCCGGAGTCATGGCGTCTGCATCCTCCGCCGCCCTGTCACCGCCGTTCGATGATGCGGCTGTATTTTTGTATGCAAGTTAAATGCAAAAAGTCAAGTCAGGGTCCCGCTTCACGGTCTCGTCGAGCGTCTCGAATGGCGACCGCGCCGCCGAGCGAGCGGCTCAGGTTGGCGAAGACGCGATCGCGGAAGGCCACGATGTGCTGCTGCGCCAGCGCTTCGGCGCGCTCGGCCTCGCGCTGCTCGATGGCCCGCAGGATCATCTTGTGCTCGGCAACCGTTCTGGCGACATCGCCTTCCAAGTCCTCTCTCGCCACGTCCCGATACCAGAGCCAGCCGATCCGCATGCCCAGGATCGACAGCTTCATCTCGTACTCGGCGAAGAACTCGTTCTTGGCGGCCGCGGCGATGGCATGGTGGAAAGCCTGGTTGCTCTCGCTCAGCTCCGCGGGATCGAGCGTCTCGGCCGCCCTCTCGTAGCGTTCGCCGGCGCGGGAGATGGCCTCGATGTCTTGCGGCGTGCGCCGCAGGCAGGCCCAATGCTGCAAGGCCCGATGGGTCAGCTCGAGCGATTCGAAATACTGCGTCAGTCCGAGCGCGTCGAGCGGCGCGACAGAGGCACCGTGGTTGGGCGAGATGGTCGCCAGGCGATCGGCGGAGAGCCGCACGACCGCTTCGCGCAATGGCGTGCGCGAGACGCCGAGCTTCTTGGCGAGAGCCCCTTCGTCGATCTTGTCTCCGGGGGCCAACTCCATCCGCACGATGAGATCGCGCAACGTCAAGTAGGCGTGGTCAGTCCCCTTGCCCCGCGGCAGCCTTCCGGGCGTTGCCGCTTTCCGCCCTGCCGAGACGGCTTGCCTCGAAGATTCACTGCTCATGGGAACTTGCTCTCAATCTCCGCTTCTCCGGAAATCGCTTCTCATGGCCCCAGGGCCGTGCTGCCGTACCGCGCCGATGCGCTCCATAGCATGCTTGACGTTGGGCGATGGCGGGGCTAGTAAAATACAAGTTATATGCAAATATCCGGATTTTCGATCGACCGCAACGGACGATTGCCCCGACATGAGCCCGCAAACCAGCGCCGCGGCGAAGCCTCACTCGACCATTGGCCCCTCCGAGGCGGCACGTCGGCTGGTCGACCGCAAGGCGCTACGCCAGATGATGACGCGCAAGGACGGCCCAGGCCTGCTGTTCCTCGCCGCACACCTCGGCCTGATCGCGGGAAGCGGCAGCCTGATCTATCTGAGCGATCAGGCGTGGCAGACCGCGGCGGCGATGTTCCTGCACGGCATCTTTATCGTGCATCTTTTTGCGCCCCTGCACGAGTGCAGTCACGGGACCGCCTTCAAGTCGAAATGGCTGAATGACGTCGTCTATTGGCTCAGCGCACTGGCCCTGGGCCTGGCGCCGCTTCACTTCAAGCTGCAGCACACCGACCACCACACTTATACGCAGGACGTCGACAGAGACCCGCAGATGATCACCATCGGTGAGTCGCTCTGGGGCTATCTCTACTACGCGTCGGCGGTCCCTTACTTCAAGGATATCGCAAGCAACCTCTTCCGCCATTCCCTGGGACGCTTCTCCGAAAGGGAAAGGCGATATGCCTACGAGGCCGCACGCCCGCAGATCGTGCGGGAGGCCCGGATCATGGTCGCGATCTATGTGCTGATCCTTGCGGCTTCCGCGGCGACGCAGTCTTGGATCGCGCTCGTCTACTGGCTGATCCCGCGGATCATCGGCGAACCGGTAGAGCGCATCATTCGCCTGGCTGAGCACAATGGCTGCGACCGAAGCGCCGACATGCTGCTCAATTCGCGCACGATCTTGTGCTTCAAGCCGATCCGCTGGCTCTCCTGGAACATGCCGATGCACACGGCGCATCATGCCGTGCCCCAGGTGCCGTTCCACGCCCTGCCGGAGCTGAACGGCTATCTGCAGGCGCACACGAAGGATGTGAGAAACGGCTATCCGCAGACGGTGGCCTACCAACTGTCCCGGCTGATCGCTCGAGAGCGCCAACGCCGATTCGGGAAGGCCGGCGCCCTCTAGGGCGCCGCTGCGCACACCTCCTCTAACGGACAAGTGGCTCTGACGGACAAGCGGGATGCCGGACAACACCTGGGTCGACGCGATGGCCTGCGATGAGGTCGAAGAGGACTTTCCCGCGGAGGTCACGCTGAAGGGACGGTACTTGGCCGTCTATCGGCACGGCGAGCGCTTCTTTGCGACCGACGGCTTCTGCACGCACGAGGACGCGAAGCTCTGTGACGGCTATCTCGACGGCGAGGTGATCGAGTGCCCTCTCCATCAGGCCCGCTTCAACATCGTCACAGGCCAAGTGCTGGGCCCGCCGGCGACGGCGAACCTGACAATCTATCCGGTCCAGGTGAGGGACGGCCGGGTCCTGGTTCAGCTCGACGCGGGCGGCGAGGACGGGCGACCGGATTGAGATCAAACGCAAAAGCCTACGGTGGAAACAAACGGACTCGACAACAGGGAGGAAGGAACGATGGCACCGAAACGATCCGTATCGCTGCTCGCAGGGATCGCGTTGGGGATTGGCGTAGCGGCGGGCGCCGTCGGGGCGAAGGCGGCGGAGCTTGACGAGCGCGAGCTGCAGGTGGTCGGCACCTGGAGCAGCCTGTCCCAGTGGCGGAACTTCGAGAGCCCGTTCTGGAAGGAGACCCTGCCGGCGGCATCGAAAGGCGCGGTGACCGCCAACGCGCGCCCGATGGACGAAATGGGACTGACGGGCTTCGAGCTGATGCGCCAACTCAAGCTCGGCGCCTTCGACGTGGTGCACACGCTGGTCGTCTACTCCGCCTCGGACGTCCCCTTGGCGAGCGGGGTGGATCTGGCGGGCCTGGTGCGGGACCGGGAGTCCTACCAGAAGATGATCGATGCCTACCGGCCGGTCCTCGAGAAAGAGTTCGAACGCGCCTACGGGGCCAAGATCCTCGCGCTCTACAGCTTCTCCAGCTACTCGATGCTGTGCAGCCTGGAGGAGAGCGCGCAGGGTGCCGGGCTGGAGGGGCTCGCGGGCCTGAAGGTCAGAAGCCACAGCACGCCAATGGGCGACTTCATCGAGGGCCTGGGCGGCACCGCCGTCACTCTTCCCTTTGGCGAGGTCGTGCCTTCGCTGCAACAGGGCGTCGTCGACTGCGGGGTGACCGGCGTGCTGTCGGCCTACCAGGCCAAATGGTGGCAAGTGACGAACAGCTATCTCGACATACCGCTGGGCTTCGGCACCGTGGTGGTCGCGGCGAACCTCGACACCTGGAACGAGCTGTCGCCAGAGACCCAAGCCTTCGTCGCCGCGGAGGTCGCCAAGCTGGAAACCAAGATCTCCGCGGCAAGCGCGGCGGAGGACGATCTTGGCTTCGCCTGTTACGGCGCGGGTCCCTGCGCCGAAGGCGATCCCGGC